>JANXQR010000155.1 GCA_025353435.1 Acidobacteriota bacterium
GGCCGACGTGTTCGGCAACGGAAAAGTGCTCGTCTTCGGTACGGTTATCGACAAAGACGGAACGCCCTATTCGGGCGACCTGCGCGGCGTCCTGAAAGCCTACTCCGACAAGCTGTACAAGGACAAAGGCTACACGCTGAACGCAGCCAATGAGATCGAAGGCTTCCTGTTTGCCGGTAAGGATGCCGAGCGGCATTTCCACGAGACAGGCAAGTTTGAATTTATCAATACCGGCGGCTACTATCACGTGCTGCCCCTCGATCCCCTCCGCCAGTTCATTGACACCTCTGCCGAGGTGCAGCGCGCAATGGGATTTCAGAACGAGAAGGACCACCCCGAAGTAGCACCCAGCCAATTCGAAATCAACTACAGCTACGGTGAAGTCGTCGCCGCGGCCGATCAGATCCAGCTTTACAAACTGCTGACCCGCCAGATCGCCAACAATATGGGCTTCACGGCTTGCTTCCTTCCCAAGCCCGTTGTCGGCGTGAATGGCAGCGGCATGCACACCAACGTCTCCGTCTCCAAGCAAAAGGTTAACCTGATGTGGGACGAGAAAGGGCTCGAACAGCTTTCGGCCTTTGGCTGGGACTTCATCGATCGAATCTTGAGCAGCGCGCTCGACATCTGCCTGATCCTGAACCCCAGTGTGAATGCCTATCGCCGACTGGACCCTCACTTTGAGGCGCCCAACCAGATCAAGGCTTCGCCCACCGATCGCGGCTCCATGGTGCGAGTCCCAATCGGCAACTCGCGCTCCATGCGTGTCGAAGTGCGCTCCGTCGCGCCCGATGCAAACCCCTACCTGGCTCTTTACTCCATCTTCAAAACCGGCATCGACGGACCCAAGGCGCAGATCGATAACCTTCGCCAGGCGCAACGCTACCTCCCGGATAACATTCAGCTGGCCCTTGAAGACTTCAAGTCCTCGGCGTGGATTGCGGAGGTCCTCGGGGCAGATGTGCAAGGCCGGTTTGCCGACCTCAAACAGGCAGCCGCTGATCGCTGCCCCCGCGCGCTTGGCACATTCGTGAAGCCCGCTGAGGTTCAGTACCACCACGAGGTCTACAACCAGTCGCTTTGGAACTTGTTTTAGACTTAAATTCAGCCAATACGAATCGGCGCGGCCCAAGGGCTCGCGCCGTTTTGTATTTGTGAGAAGATTTGTGGCGGGTTCGAGCCTTGACGCAAAACACCCAACGCGATCGCCGCGAAAAATCGAACTTTACAGCACCGGGTAGAAGCCCGCGATCCAATTCTGCAGCACACTAGGGAAGCATCCCAAAAGAACGACAGAAGCGCCGATAAGCAGCAAGACGAGCATGGTGACTGGATCAACACGGATCGGTGTCTCGTCCGTCGGCGGCATCACGTAAGCGCGTTTGAGCACCTGAAGATAGTAATAAAGCGACACGGCACTCATTCCCACAGCCAACGCCACCAGCGCGAATGGAACCACGCCCGCAGATACCCCGAGAACTGCTGCGAACAGATTGAACTTGGCCCAGAACCCCACCAATGGAGGAATTCCGGCGAGCGACAGGAACAGCACGAGCAGCACCGCAGCCAGGAGCGGATTGCGCTTGTGAAGACCTAGAAACGCATCCATCCGGTCGCTCCCCGTCGTGCGCTCCACCACCCCAATCACACCGAACGCGCCAACGGTGGTGATGCCGTATGTCAGAATGTAGTAAAGAAGCGCGTTGGCGCTGCCAAAAGCCTTCGCCCCATCCCACCACGAAACGGTTCCATCGACCCGCAAATAGGCCAGCCCCAGCAGCATGTAACCCGCATGCGCGATTGCCGAATAAGCAAGAAGTCGCCGCACGCTTACCTGCGCAAGAGCCGCCAGATTGCCCACCAGCATTGAAGCCGTGGAAAGCACGACGAGAATCAGCGACCACTTCGGTGACAGCACCGCAGTCGTGATGGTTATGAGCAGAGCAAAGCTGGCCACCTTTGAAACAGACGCGATGAATGCCGCCGCCGGAGCGGGCGCACCTTCATAGGCGTCGGGAGCCCACAGGTGAAATGGAACTGCCGCCACCTTGAAGCCAAGCCCCGCGGCGATAGAAACCAACGCAATGTAAAGGAGGGGCGATGCGGCAATCACACCCGATTTCGAGATTGCATCAGCGATCTGATCGAGATTTGTCGATCCAGAAAGCCCGTAAAGGTAGCTGAACCCGAACAGCAGGAATGCCGCCGACATGCCGCCGAACAGATAATACTTCAGCGCCGCTTCCGCACTGTTGCCCGATTTCTTCGCGAACGCGGTCAGAATATATAGCCCCAGACTCAGCAACTCAAGACCGATAAAGATGATCAGAAGGTCTTGGGCAGAAGAAACGAGGAGTCCGCCCGTCGCAGACATGAGGACAACCGCCACATACTCGCCCGCATGGCGCGTGAAGGCTGTTCGGGTAAGCAGAAGAAGAGTAAAGGCCGTCAGCACAAGTATGCCCGCCTGTGCTGCGCCGGCCCAGCGAAGGTTAAAGAGAAGCACATCATGCGTGCCATCGATCCCGTACTCCACTACGCCCTTCGAACCGCTGACCCAGATCTGCGCCCACAGGCTCGCGACACAGCCCAGCACTCCGATCAGAGTCGCCATGGACGTTCGGGTCTTCAACTCGGTCTTGCGAAGGAAGCCAAGATCAACTACGAGCACGAGAAGCGCGGCGACTTCAAGCACCGTCTCCGGCAATGTCGAGAGGAACAAGTGTGCGAAGTTCACTGTCCCCCTCCCGCCAGCAGCGCCTTCACCGCCGGCTCAATGCTGTCGAGCAGGATCCTTGGGTAAATGCCGATCGCCAGGCTTGCCGCGGTAAGTAGTCCAAATCCCATTACTTCCGGCCACGTTATGGCAGCAAACGCATGCCCGTGCTCATCGCCGTGCACATGATGCGTGTGGGGCACATCGCTGAAGAACGCCTTCTGCAGAGCTCTCCATGTGTAAGCCACTCCAATCACAATGCCCACACCGGCCGCGGCCGTCCACCATGGATTCGCATTCCACGACCCGGCCAGCACTTGCAGCTCAGCCACGAATCCGGAGAAGCCCGGCAGTCCCATCGAAGCCATGCCCGCAATCACGAATCCCCATGCTGCGAATGGCATGCGCTTCGAAAGATGCATGCCTTCGAGTTCCGCAAGTTGCCGTGTGTGTGTGCGCTCATAAACTATGCGCCCAACCACCGCGAATAGCAGGCCCGCGAGCACTCCATGCGAAAACATCTGCAGCACCGCGCCCGTGACGCCGATCTGGTTCAACGTCATCAGCCCGAGGAGCACAAATCCCATGTGGCTCACGCTCGAGTAGCCGATGACGAACTTGAAGTCGGTCTGCACCAGCGCCACCAGCGCTCCATAGATGATGCCAATAACGGCGAGCACTGCGAACACGTCGCGCCACGATCCAATCCCGATAAATGAGACCCCCCAGGCATCCATTCCATGCGGGAACAGTGACATTGCCACGCGCAGGCATCCGTAAGCGCCCAGTTTCATGACTACACCCGCCAGCAGCATGGAAGCGGCAGTCGGTGCGGCAACGTGGCCAGTCGGTGCCCAGGTGTGAAACGGCCACATGCCGGCGAGAATCGCGAAGCCAACGAACGTGAGCGGAAATGCCCACATCTGAAATTGCACCGAAAGTCCGGCGTGCGCGAGAGCGTCGAGGCCGGTGGAATGGCTCCCCGATGTGGCATACGCGGCGAGGAGTCCGACGAGAACCATCGCAGAACCAACAAACGAATAGAGCGCCAGTTTCATCGCCGCATATTCGCGGCGCGTCGAGCCCCAGATTGCGATCAGGAAATACTTCGGCACAATCGCAATCTCATAGAACACAAACAGCAGGAAGAGATCGAAGCTGAGAAAAACTCCGTACACCCCACCGATCAGCGCCAGGAAGAATGCAAAGAACTCATTGGTGCGCAGTTCGATGTTCCAGCTGAAGAGGACGCCCGCGACAGCAGCGAGCCCCGTCAGCAGCACCAGCACTCGGCTTATCCCATCAGCCGCCAGCGAGTAATGAACGCCCATCGCAGGCACCCAAGCCACATCGACAATCGTGATCCTGCCCTTACCTGCGTCCGCAGCAAATCCCACAACGGCAATGCCCAGGCCCGCGATTGCAATCAAGAGCGCCAACCCGCGCGCCAATCCCGCTCTGCCCTTGGGCAGCAACGCCTCGGCGAGAGCTCCGGCAAACGAGAGATAGATCGTCCACGCTAACACTTAAAATCTCCAGTGCGCCAGCAGGTTCACCACCGTGGGGTTCACGCTGTCCACAATCAGTTGCGGCATAAGGCCGATGAGAATCATGAGTCCGATGACGGGGGCCATCGCCAGGACTTCCCCATGATGCAAATCGGGGAACGTCGCCCAGCGCTCCGGCACAGGCCCGGTGAATACTTTTTGAATGACGGTCAGAATTACGGCCGCCGTGACTAGCAGCCCAAACACTGAAACAATTGCCGCAACCCAAGCCAGCGGGAACACGCCGCGGAAAATCAGAAACTCGCCAACGAAACCGTTGAGTCCCGGCAACCCGAGCGATGAGAACAACGCAAACCCCATCAACCCCGCGAACACCGGTGCTGGTTTGCGCAATCCACCGAAATCGTCGATGCCGCGCAGCCCATCGCTCCGCTGCTGAATCATCGCGATGAACCAGAACAGTGCCGCAGCCGTGATGCCGTGGTTGAACATTTGCAAGATCACGCCGTTCAGCGCGGCGGCCTGGCTGGCCTGCATCGCCGCACCAGTCGCAGGAACCGCCATCGCAAATATTGCGAGTTGACAATACCCGAGGTGATTGACGGATGAATACGCGAACACGCGCTTCAGGTCTTTTTGCGCAGCCGCGGCCCACGCACCCATCACCACGGTTGCGACGGCCAGCACAAGAAGCGGTGTGCGGATCTGCGCAATTTCATGCCCGAACAGCGGCAGTGCGATCCGCAGCAATCCATACACACCCATCTTCGACATCGTCCCCGTCAACAGCATCGTCACCGGCGACGGTGCCTCGGAGTAAGCCGCGGGCAGCCACGTGTGGAATGGCATCAGCGGCACCTTAACTGCAAATCCTGCAAGGACGCCCACAGCAAGCCACATCATTACCGGCCCAAGATGCGCGGTGACGGCCTGCTCCAATTCGCCGGTCGAGGCGAGCAAGCTCAAGTGCGTGAAGTCCATGCTGCCCGTGGCGAGAAACACGGCAAGAAACGCAAGCAGCAAACCAACCGATCCCGCCATGGTGTAAACGAAAAATTGCGTTGCGGCACGCCCACGCTTTGGCCCGCCCCACAGCTTGATCAGGAAGAATGCGGGGATCAGGCTCAATTCCCAGTACAAAAACCAGTGGTAGAAATTCAGCGCCGTGAATGTCCCGAAGAGCCCCGCCTCGAGCAACAACACAAGTGCGAAGTAGAGTCCCGGCTGCCGATGCACGCGATGCGCCGCGTCGAGGGACATGAGCGTTACGACCGCGGAAAGCACCAGCATCAATGCGACAAGGCCATCCACGCCAAGGTGATATTCGATTCCGAGCGAAGGCGCCCAGGCAGCGCGTTCAAGGAGGCCAATGCTCCCATCCGTCGGAATCCGCATCCACACCATTAAGGCCAGTCCAAGCGCGATCAGCGCGGTGATCATTGCAATTCCGCGCGCGTGCCTGCCAGACCAAAGCGCGACCATGGCTCCTACTACAGGCAGCGCCGTCAACAGAGTCAATATAGGAATTCCGTTCGACATTGCGCTCATCGGGGGCTGCTCCAGATCAGGATCGCAGCCAGCACAACAACGGCCAGCGCCAGCAGCCGCAAGTAGGTCTGTACGCGTCCCGATTGCACACGCGCCACGAGTCCGCCACCAGCCGAAAGCTCTTCGCAGCCTTTGTCAAATGTGCCATCCACCCAGTTGGTATCGAAGAAGCGATTGAACTTCGCCAACAGTTCGAACAATCCTGTGATCGCGGAAACCATCCCGCCCCAAACTCGGCGATCGAGCCAGTCAGCCACTTTCGCCCACCATGCGTAGAAGGCGATCACCGTCACTCCGTACAACTCATCCACATACAGGCGCTCGTGCAGCACACGCCAGATCGGCGGCATCGCCTTCTCCAGCACGTCAGCCTCGTCTGCCTTGGGCGACCTATTGCCGTATAGAATCCAGCCGAGTCCCAGCCCGACAAACACCACCAAGGTGGACGTGAGCATCAGCGCAACAAGTCCGGGCTCATTGAATCCGACCCATCCAATCTCCGCAGGCTTGTCCGTCAAGAAGCTTCGGAACCAAGGCCACGCCGGAGTTCCAATCACTCCGAGCGCGATCGCGAAGAATGCCAAAATCGCCAATGGAATCGTCATCACACGCGGGCTCTCATGCGCATGTCCGTGCCCGCGCCACTTGCCGAAAAATACGTAGCTCATCTGCCGCGTCATGTAAAACGCTGTCAGCAGTGCGCCAAACACAAGCATGTAGAACGGCGCCTTCGCCACACTCCAATGCGAGGCAGCCTCTAGTATCCCGTCCTTGCTCCAGAACCCTGAAAACAGCAGCGGAAATCCGCTCAGCGCCAGCATGCCAATCCCATACGTTGCAAATGTGATCCGCATGTCGGTCTGCAAGCCGCCCATTTTGCGAATATCCTGCTCTTCATGGCAGCCATGAATCACCGATCCCGCGCCCATGAACAACAGCGCCTTGAAGAAGGCGTGCGTGATCAAGTGAAACATTCCCACCGCCACGCCGCCCATCGCTAGCCCCGCCATCATGTAGCCAAGTTGCGAAACGGTGGAGTAAGCCAGAATGCGCTTGATATCGTTCTGTGCGACGGCGATCAGAGCCGCAAACACGGCCGTCGATGCGCCTACCCACGTCACCACCGTGAGCGCTGTGGTTGTGCCAGTTGCTGGCGCTCCGACCTGCATCAGCGGGAACACGCGCGCGACGAGATAGACACCGGCTGCCACCATCGTTGCCGCGTGAATCAACGCAGACACTGGAGTCGGGCCTTCCATCGCATCCGGCAGCCACACATGCAGCGGCATCTGGCCGCTCTTCCCTGCTGCCCCCGCAAAGATCAACAATGCAATCGCGGTCGCTGCGCTGAGTCCAATTGCAGCCGGAGTGGCCAGCAGTCCGCCAAGCGCCGACGGTTCCATTGACCCCGCGCCATTGTTGTAGAACAGCAGCGTGCCCGTCTGCGCGAACAGCCACACAATGCCAAGCAGAAAGAAAATGTCGCCGATGCGCGTGGTGAGAAATGCCTTCTTTGCCGCCGCCGCAGCCGAGGGCTTCTGATACCAGAATCCGATCAGCAGGTACGAGGTGAGCCCAACGAGTTCCCAGCACATGAATAACAGCAGCAGGCTGTTCGCAATCACCACACCGAGCATCGCGCCGGCAAATAATGACAGGAAGCAGAAGAAGCGCGTGAAGTTCTCATCGTGCGCCATGTAGCCAGTGGAGTAAATGAAGATCAGCAGTCCAACGAACGTGACCATCACCAGCATCACTGCCGAAAGCGGATCAAGCACCCAGCCCAAATCGACGTTCGACGAGGCGAACTGCAGCCAGGTGAAGTTCACCGTCTCGCGAACCGCGTGGCCGCTCATCCATCCAGCCAGCACGTGGCCGAATGCCGCCAGCGCCACCAGTAGCGAAATCCCCAACGAACCAATCGCCAGCGAGGCAGCCAGCCTGCGCCGAGGCTGCTTCAACAGCGCGATTACGCCCGCCGCCGCCATTGGAACTGCAGGGACAAGCCAAAGGATATTCGCAATCGACGAAGGCGCGACTTGCGGGGTGAACTGAAGTGCTTCTTGCATCACCGGCTCACCCCTTCATCCTGTTCATCTCGTCGAGATCCGTGGTGCGCGCATGCCGGTAAATCGAAATCACAAGTCCCAATCCAACCGCCGCCTCGGCAGCAGCCACGGCAATTGAAAACACCGCAAACATCATTCCCGTCAGCGCTTCCGGATGCGGCCCATAACGCCAGAACGCAATCAAATTCAAATTCGCTGCGTTCAACATCAGTTCAATTCCGATAAGAACCAGGATCGCGTTGCGCCGCGTCAGCGCTCCGGCCAGCCCGATCGCAAACACCAATGCCGCAACCAATAGATATCCAGCGAGAGGCGTCATTTCACGTCTCCCTTCTCGTGCATCGCCACAATCACCGCACCGATCATCGCCGCGGTAAGCAGCAGCGCCACTATCTCGAGCGGCAACACATAGCGTCCCATCAGCGCGTTGCCAATCTGCAGAACCGAAACATCCGGCGCCACGGTCTCATGCGGCAATGCAGACACACTATTCAAAATCGCCCAGGCCATGACCGCAAAAACCCCAGCGGCGATGCACAGACCCGCAAACCAGGTGCGGCTGAAGACTCCACTCTCCGGAGTCTCCGAACCTCGCGTAAGCAGAATCGCAAACACCACCAGGATCGCGACCGCGCCAATGTAGACCAGGATCTGCGCAAAACCCGCGAACTGCGCATCGAGTTGCAGAAACAGCAGCGCAAGCCCCGCAAACGCACCAGTGACTGCCAACGCGCAATGCACCGTATTCTTCAGAAGCACCGCAGCCAATCCGCCGCTGATCGTCGTCACGGCCAATACCCAAAACACAATCGTCATCGGCGGTCCTTCCTCTCGCCCGCGCGCAGGCAGCTTTCACTCTGCATAACGATAGCTCCTAGGCCCGTAGTGCTTCCGGTGCATCTCCGCTCGACCAACAAATACATAGGCCAGCACAAGAATCGCCGAGCACACAACCCACCTCACCCAGCCATCGCCCAGAAAGCGCCAAAGCCCCGCAACAAATAGATTCAACAGTGTCATGGGCAGCACAAACTTCCAGGCAAAGTTCATCAGCTGATCCTGGCGAAGGCGTGGCAATGTCCCCCTCAGCCAGATGAACACGCAAATCGACAGCATAATCTTCGCGAAAAACCAGAACCACGATGGCATGAAGCCCAAGATCTCGAGCGGCGCTGACCAGCCACCCAGGAACAACGTTGCCCCGAGTCCCGAAATCGAAAGCATCCCCACGTACTCACCGAGAAAGAACTCAGCAAATTTGAATCCCGAATACTCGGTGAAGTAGCCTGCCACCAGTTCCGATTCACCCTCCGGCAAGTCAAACGGCGAGCGATTGGTTTCAGCCGTCGCTGCAACCGCAAACATCAAAAAGCCCAGTAGTCCCCACGGCGTGAAAATGTACCAATGGGGCAGGCCCCATGTGTAGTGGTTCTGCGCTTCAACAATCTTGTCGAGAGAGAGCGACCCCGTGATCATCACCACCGCCACGCTCGACATCAGCAGTGGCACTTCGTAGCTGATCATCTGCGCCACGGCGCGCATCGCACCCAGTAGCGAATATTTGTTGCGGCTCGCCCAACCCGCCATGAAAATCGCAAGTTCGGTACACGCGCCCATGGAAAAGTAAAACAGCAGTGCCGAATCCATGTGTACGAGGGTCATGTTACGTCCCATGGGCAGCACCGCGAATCCCATGAACACCACCACAACCAGCACCACCGGCGCCATGAAATGCACCACTCCATCTGCCCTGAAAGGAACAATGTCTTCCTTGGTGAGCGACTTGAGGCCATCGGCCACAGGCTGAAGAATCCCGTAAGGTCCTACACGATTAGGACCGATCCGATTCTGCATCCGCCCCAGTCCCTTGCGCTCCAAAAGCACTGCAATGGCAAATAGTGCAGGAAACGTCACTACGATCGCCACCACATTCAGCAGCACGCCCGCAAAAGGCTGCAGTATCGCCGGCAAGTAGCCCACGAACCAATGCTGGAGAATCACAAATATTTGATCCACTGTGGTAACCATCGCTTAGCCGGCCTCTCCTTCTTTAGGAGAAGCCACCGAACTGGCGACAATTGCGGGCTTCGCAGCTGGTACCGCGGCAGGCTTGGGCGCAGCTGCGGCGGCTTTGGCCTTCGCATCCGCCTTCACCTTCTCTTCCGCCAGGCGCGCATCCACTTCGGCCGCTTCGGTCGGATGAATCTTGTGGTAGTACTCGTTCGGCTTTGCGAGTTGGTGGCGATCGAGAAGCAATCCGCCAAAGCGATCATCCGTAGCGAGTTCGTATTCCGAATCCATCTTGATTGCTTCGAACGGGCACACCTCAACGCAAATCTGGCAGCTCATGCAGATTGAAATATCAATGTCGAACTTGGTTGGGTAGATCTGCATCTTGCCCACATGGTCCGGCTTCTTATCTTTGCTCTTGTCGATGTAAATGCATTTCGGCGGGCATTCTTTCTCGCAAATCTGGCAGGCCACACAGCGCAGTCCCGCTTCCCAATCCGTGCCGTCGTACACAAGAAATGGAAAGTTGCGCGAAGCCTCCGGCAGCGGCAGCCGCTCCTCCGGATACTCCACGGTTGTCATCCGTTCCTTCGATACAAAGCTGCCGGCAAAATTCTTCGCAGTCTCCGCCAGCCCCTTCAGTATGCCTTCACCCAGCAATGCAAAACTCCTAAAATCAGCTTCCAGTTCTTAGTCCCTTAGTCCCTTAGTCCCTAGAAACGCTATCGATCCACTTCTCCCAGCACAATGTCCACGCTTCCAAAAATCAGCACCACATCCGCCACGTTATGCCCCAGGCACATGTCCTCGAGGACCGTCAGGTTGATCAAACTCGGCGGCCGCACGCGAAACCGGTACGGACCATTTCCACCATCGCTGATAAGGTAAAACCCAAGCTCGCCCTTCGGCGCTTCAATCCGTCCGTACGCCTCACCCGGCTTGGGCCTGAACCCGCGAATCTTCGCCTTCGCATCCATCACCGGCCCCGAGGGAATCTCCTTGAGCGCCTGCTCCAGAATCTTGATCGACTCGCGCATCTCCAGCACCCGCACCATGTAGCGATCGTAGATGTCGCCATGCTCGCCGAG
Source organism: Acidobacteriota bacterium (assembly GCA_025353435.1). Classification (GTDB taxonomy): domain Bacteria; phylum Acidobacteriota; class Terriglobia; order Terriglobales; family Acidobacteriaceae; genus Telmatobacter. The sequence continues at coordinate 10,940 of JANXQR010000155.1, forward strand.
CGGCACGCGAAATTTGAACCGGTCGTAGATTCCGTAATGATCCACGCGCCGAATGTCGTAGTTCACGCCCGACGCGCGCAGCATCGGCCCGGTGATGCCCGCATTCACAGCCAGCTCTGGCTTCAGTACACCAACGCCCTGGCAGCGCGCCATCAGAATTTCGTTCTCCGAAAGTAGCGCCTCGTACTCATCGATAAAGTGTGGCAGCCCCGCCACCACCTTGCGTGTCGCTTCCAGCCAAGCCGCGGAGGTATCCACACGGCATCCGCCAAATCGCATGTAGTTACACATCATGCGCGACCCGGTGAGGCTCTCAAACAGGTCGAGAATTTTCTCGCGTTCCTTGAACGCATACATCAGCGGCGTACCGCTGGCGCCCATCTCCTGGATCAAAAACCCAATCGCCGACGCGTGATTCTGCACCCGCGTCAGTTCCGCAAGTATCACGCGAATGTATTCGGCACGCTCCGGAACCGCCTGCCCCACCAGCTTCTCCACCGCAAGCGCATACGCCCAGTTGTTCGAGAGGGAACAGAAATAATCCAGCCGGTCCGTGTACGGCATCATCGACAGGTAGCTGGTTGTCTCGGCAATTTGCTCATGGTTGCGATGCAGATATCCGAACACCGGTTTCAGCCGAATCACACGTTCGCCATCGAGAGCCACATCCATACGAAACACGCCGTGCGTCGACGGATGATGCGGCCCCATCGACACTTCCAGCAGTTCCCCTTCACCATCCGGCTCAATCACAGGCGGACGGTTCCACCCTTCAGCTTCAGGTGCCTTCTCAAATGCAAAGCCCGGGCTCGTCTCTGCCACTTTCATCGCGCGGCCTCCGCAGAAGAGAGAGAGGCCTGCTCGCCGGCAGCCTCATGCGACTTCGCCCGCGCCATCACCGAGTCATGAGCCGTCGGCTCGTACTCAAAGTCATCCGGCTCCACGTAATCCTTGCGCATCGGATGATCCTTGAACTCAGGCCACATCAGCAGTCGTCGCAGATCAGGATGCCCCGCAAACACAATCCCGTACAGGTCGAAAATCTCGCGTTCCTGAAACTCCGCCGACCGCCAGATCGGTGTGAACGACGGAAGCTCCACCTTATCTGTCCGGTTCACCGTGCGCATCCGCAACACCACGGGCCCATGTTTCTTCCGCATCGAGAACAAATGATAGACAGCTTCAAGATGCCCCGGCTCCAAATGCTTGCGCGTTTCCTCGACAGTTTCCTCGATAGTTTGCTCAACGCCGTCCACTGTCTTTGCAACTTGCTTTGTAACCTTAACCTTCTCGGCAACCTCTTTGTCCAGGTAGTCCACGCCGGTCACGTTCGACAGAAAATCGAGCGCAAGTTCCTCATCCTCACGAAGGAAGTTCGCCACCGCAATAGCTTGGCTCGGATTCAGCAGCAATGAGTGCTGCGCGCTCGGACTGGGGTTCGTAACAATCGTCACACCCGCGCCCGGCACCGCCGCCTCAATCGCCGCTTTGATCTGTTCAACCGTCTTCACTGTTTTTCTGATCCCTGTACGCAGTTCCCTGTTCCTTGCTTTACCGGCAACGGCCAAACCAAATGATTGGCCGGCGGCTCCAAATCATGCTCACCTTGTACCGGCACTGGAAACTCGCCTGGTGCATCAGCATTCAAGTGCCGCGGCCGGTTCTCGCCCGTCAAACTCTGCCCATCAATCTTCTTTTGCAACGTCATAAAAGCCTGCAGCAACGCCTCGGGCCGCGGGGGGCATCCCGGAATATGCACATCCACCGGAATGTAGCGGTCGATCCCTTTCAGCACGTTGTAACCCTGCTTGAACGGCCCGCCGGAAATCGCGCACGCGCCCATCGCAATCACGTAGCGGGGCTCGGCCATCTGGTTGTAGAGCCTTACAACCTGCGGCGCCATCTTCTTGGTCACGGTGCCAGAAATAATCATTAGGTCAGCCTGCCGCGGCGAGGGCCGAAACACCTCTGCGCCGAACCGCGCCAGGTCGTAGCGCGCCATCGTTGTCGCAATCATCTCGATCGCGCAGCACGCCAGCCCAAACTGCATCGGCCAAATTGAACTGCGGCGGCCCCAGTTGTACAGTTCCTCAATCGTCGTGACAAAGACGCCCTGCTTGCCAAGTTCGATCTTCAGTTCCTTATCAACAGCCATTGTCACTTCGCTCCAGTGGTTACTACCCTCAAGCCCAGGTCAACACGCCCTTCGCCCACGCCCACGCCAACCCTTCCACCAGCATCAGCACAAACACCAGCATGGCCAGGCAGGCAGCAATGCCCAGCCCGGTAAATGCCACCGCAAAAGGCAGCAGAAAAACAGCTTCCACATCGAAAATCAGAAAAATGATGGCGTAAAGGTAATAGGCTGACTGAAATTGGACCCATGCGTCGCCCTTCGATTCAAGGCCGCACTCGTATATGGCGTTCTTCACGGCGTTCGGCTTGGCCGGCGAAAACACCCGTCCCCACAGCCACGCCAGCGCCAGGGGTGCCAATCCAAATCCCAGGGCCGCAAAGAACAAGACTGCCAGAGAAAAATAAGGACTTGAGGCCATCTTCCGGTTAGGTGATCCTTCCAATCAAAACTAACAGTTTGGGCTCCGTTTGGCTAAGTGGATGTGAGCCGACGCACACTTGAATCATCCCTTTTCGCCATTCATCCCACTTTGTGAACCGTTCGCTGCTCCCATGTTGATGGCACACTGGGTGACATCACCTCGTTCCACCTTTCGGTGGAGACAATTTCCCACCCCATCGGATACCTTTCTTATGTCCCCGCGGTGAACCTTTTTACCCCCGCAGGCCCCGAGTTCGTCTCTGGAGATCACCGCTCGATGTTCCGGACTTCCCCGCGCCACTGGCTATCGATCGCACTCGTGTCCGCGGCTTCCCTGTCCGTCACAGTTTTCGTTTCCGCCACCACCGATCCGGCCTCACCGTCTGCCACTCCAAGTGCCGCCACTCCCGCGTCCGACACAAGCAACGTCCCGGCATCCTACACCGCCGCCATCAAGGTCACCGGCCCCACCACGCAATTCCACGACTCCGTCGCCGGCCGTTACAACTACGCCTTCGGCAAGCAGTCGCCGTTCCTGCCCTCCAACGCCACCTCGGCCAACGGCCAGTTCCTCAGCCCCAAGAGCTTTTACACGGCCGAATACTGCGGCCACTGCCACAAAGAGGCCTACCACCAGTGGCGCCAATCAGTTCATTCCAATAGCTTTCGCGCGCCCTGGTATCTCAAGAACGTTAACCTCCTCATCGACGTGAAGGGCGTGCAGTTCTCTCGCCACTGCGAGGGCTGCCACAACCCCGTCGCTCTGCTCTCCGGCGACCTCTCCCAGGGGATGCCTAAGAAACGCCCCTTTGAGGATGAAGGCATCACCTGCTCCACCTGCCACTCCATCGAGTCGACTGATGCCACTGGCACAGGCTCCTACGTCATGGGAATCCCAGCCGTACTGGTCGACGAAAACGGCGCGCCCATCACCCGCCCAGTCTCAGACGGCGAAGTCCTCGCCCACCTCGATCGCCATTCTAAGGCGGTCATGCGCCCCCTCTACAATACCGCCGAATTCTGCGCAGCATGCCACAAAGCCGCCATCCCGGCCAGCCTTGACGACTACAAGTTCCTCCGCGCCATCTCCCTTTACGACGAATGGCAGGCCGCCAGCTTCACCAAGCAGTCGCCGCTTCCCTTCTACCGCAAGGACTCCATCTCCACCTGCCAGACCTGCCACATGCCCCGCGAAGCCCTCAGCGGCGATCAAGACGATCCAGGCGCCAAAGAAGGCAAACTGGTCTCGCACCGCTGGCTCGGCGGCAATACCCTCATGCCGCAGTACTACAACTACCCCGAGCAGGCTGAAAAACTCGTCAACTTCCTCAAGAACGGCTTCGATGGCAAAGGCGTCTTCAACGTCGACATCTTCGCGCTGGAACCCGATCCGCCCGTCAACGAAACGCCGTCTGCAGACAGCTCCAGTCCGGCCAACGCCAAGCTTATCGCCCCCCTCGGCCTGAGTCCCTTCAGCATCACGCCCGGAGAAGCCCTAACCGCCGACGTCGTCATCCAGAACAAAGGCATCGCCCACTCCTTCATTCCCGAGCAGCGCGACTTCTATGAAGCCTGGATCAACTTCGTCGTCAAGAATTCCGCCGGCAAGACCCTCGCCGAGAGCGGCTTCCTCCAACCCGACGGCAACCTCGATCCCTCGGCTCACTCCTTCACCAACCGCCTTGTCAATATCAAGGGCGAGCTCAACGACCTCCATCAGATCTGGCGCAACCGCGTCCTTGCCTACAACAACACCATCCAGTCCGGCCGCTCCCAACTGGCGCGCTATCGCTTCCGTGTCCCCAAAAACCTCAAGGGCCAGTTCACCATCACGGCCACGGTTCGTTACCGCCGCTTCAACCAGCACTTCATTGACTACGCCATGGACGAGACCGGCCCGGCCGCGGGAAAGCACTATCCTCAGCCCATCGTGGACATGGCCTCCCAAACCCGCACACTCTCGATTGGCGAGAACTCGCCGGCGGCCCCTGGTCCTGGCGAAAATCCGGAGTGGCAGCGCTGGAATAACTACGGCATCGCCCTCCTCGACGCGCAGCAGTACGAAGCCTCCGTGCACGCCTTTGAGCGCGTCGCCACCCTTCGCCCAGACTACGCTGACGCCTTCACCAATCAGGCCATCGTTGAAATCTTCTGGGAGCGTTACGACGAAGCAAAGGCCAACCTGGCCAAGGCCCTCACCATCCTCCCGGGCGACCCACGCGCCCTTTACTACCGCGCCTTAGTCGAGCGCAACGCCAGCCAGGTTGATGAAGCCATCACCGACCTGCAAGCCGTCCTCGACAAGTACCCGCGAGCCAAGGATGCCCTCCGCGAGCTCGGCTTTTCCCTCTACCAGAAGCACGATTACCCCGCGGCGCGGTCGGCCTACGAACGCTTGCAGGTCGTCGATCCTGACGATCTAGCCGCTCACTACCAGCTCGCCATCCTCTACCGCCGCCTCGGCGAAAAGGACAAGGCCGCCATCGAGTCCGCCAAGTTCGCCGACCAGAAAGACGACCCCACCGCCTCCGAATATGCGCTTCAATACCTGGGCAAGCACCCTGAAGTCGCAGCCGAAAGCGTCGTCTGGCACACCCACGACCTGACCGGCGACCCCATCAAGCGCCCCGACCACATCGAATACAAATACATTCCCGGCGCTGGCTTCTAGCCTCGCTCGCAAGCCCCTTCTCACTCTCTCCGACGAGGCTTGGAGTAGAGTGGTGATTGTTATTTATAGGGCTTTTCAGAAAGGCGGAACCGCATGTTGCCGTCTAATTCCGATTTCTACAAAGACTTGATCGACCAGATGAGCGACGGCGTGTATTTTGTCGACTGCGATCGCAAAATCGTCTATTGGAACAACGGCGCATTCAATCTGACCGGCTACACAGCCAGTGAGCTGGTTGGCCGATCGTGCTTCGACGAAATCTTGTGCCACGTCGGGTACGACGGCAAAAGACTCTGCCAGGATGGGTGCCCGCTTTCAGCTTCAATCGAAGATGGTGCTTCCCACGAAGCAAATGTGTTTCTCCGCCACAAAGAGGGACGTCGAGTACCCGTAAATGTCCGTGTCCAGCCTATGCGTGGCAACGATGGTGAGATCATCGGGGCCATCGAAATCTTCAGCGACGACTCGGCTCAAACCGAAGCGCGCCGCAAAGTTGAAGCAATGCGAAGGCTGGCTTTTCTCGACCATCTCACCCAGCTTCCCAATCGCCGATTCATGGAGATGTCCCTCGCCACCGCACTGGCTGAATTCCAAATACATCAGGACCCTTTCGGTGTCCTCGCCCTCGACCTGAACAAGTTCAAGCACATCAACGATACATTTGGACACGCTTGCGGCGATCGAACCTTACAGGAGTTGGCCAAGACCCTCGTAGGATCGCTGCGGTCAGCCGACGTCATTGGTCGCTGGGGCGGCGACGAATTCCTGGTCATCCTCCCCAACGTACACATCGAATTGTTGAAGAGTCTGGCCGAGCGCTGCTCGGTAATCGTGGAACGAATGGCCATCCCCGACGGGTTCGGCGGAACTTTGACTCTATCCATTTCAGTCGGGGCAACGCTGGCCCGCCCCGGAGACATTACAACCGACTTGGTTAACCGGGCCGACGAGCTCATGTATCAAGACAAGTTGAAGGGTCGAGCGCCTGACCCAACATCGCACCAGGCATCCAGCGTAGAAGAGTGATTCGTGTCTACGGGCGCCTCTACTCCGACCGACTGCGCATTGACAACTGATCCGCCCGGCTCCCAAAAATCCCATACTTCACTTCCAGAAATTCCCGCAGCCCCTCCGGCACCACCGCCGCCAATTCCTGCCAAGTCAGCATCAGGCACCGTGTCCGCATCTCCGCATTCCTTACTGCCGCCATCACGCGAAACCACGCCTCTCGCAAATCCGGCCTTCGCTCATCGCAGATTACGCAAAACCGCGCCCCCGCCGAATACGCCGCCAGCACATTGCGAATCAATTGATAGCTCCGATACCGCACCTCACGCGGAGCGCGCTCCTCTGCCTCCGCAATCAGTCCTGAATGAAATTCCCTTGCAATCGCCCCCGCTTCATCCGGCGCCAAGCCAGCCGTATCCTCCCACTCCTGCGAAAATTCCTCCGCAAACTCGACCGCCTGCTTCTTGCGGACAAGCACCACCTCCAACCGCGGCAGCAGCTCACGATCGAACACCAAATCAAAATCCCGATACCCTTCCACAATCGTCGCGGCGCGGATCTGAAAATCCCCTTCCGTCAGCTTCGCCTCCACCAGCAAATCGCCCCAGCGCATATCCACTTCTGTCCGATCGAACAGCCCCGAAGCCAGCGGCACCCGCGCCTTCCACCCGAACGCCGGCGCCTCATCTGCTGTCACGCCAAGAATTCGCCGAACCGCGGGTGTCCCAGATGCACAAAAGCAATTCATCAGCAGCGCATCCGAACTCATGCACGAGTCAAGCTCCCGCCACTTCCGCTTCGCATCTTCCGGCTTCGGCAAACCCCGCCCATGCGTATGAATCTTCGCAAACCGCTTAGCCCAATCCGGCCTGCTCAGAATTGCCGCGAATGCCGCATCGTAGA
>JANXQR010000157.1 GCA_025353435.1 Acidobacteriota bacterium
GAACGGTCCTTGCAGGCTGGCCCTATAAGACAATTCTGTAAGGCCAGTTCTTCTCACGACCTTCATACCGATTTCCCGTTCCCATCGCACGAAGCTCCCAATCCCGTTTCATTTCCATCACACGTAACGGGAGTCCCTGTTTCATGGCAGAGGGCACGTGCCAACTCAAGCAGTCGGACGAACTCGGTGAGTTCATCCTGGTTGAGATGGAACAGCATATCGCCTGGAAGTCGTTGAATCACAGGATCCATTTCGGCCAGAAGTTCGAGCCCGGTGGGTGAAATATGCGTCCATACGACACGGCGGTCGCGCTTATCGCGTTGCTGGCGGAGGAGTTTTAGTGCTTTGAGGCGGGCGAGGAGGCGGGTGATGTCGGGGTCGGCGGTGATCATCCGATCGCCGATGCCGGAGCAGGTGAGCCCGTCAGGGTAAGCACCACGCAGGATGCGCAGCACGTTGTATTGTGTGGACGTGATGCCCCATCGCCGCGTGGCACGCTGCATGGAGCGGCCTACGCAGTCTGAGGTCCGCATGAGGTTCAGCAAAGCCTCTTCCGCAACGCTCGAGAAAGGGCGCTGCTGGGCGATTTCCTGTTTCAGGTCTGGCACGAAAACTCCGTGTACCGGATTCATGAGTTCACGCGTTGGCGGGGCGGTCCCGCATAGCAACGATGCAGGAGCCCGCCCCCAGCCCAGGGTAACGCATTACTGCTTAACGACTTCGATGTCGATGGTGAGCTTGATTGCATCGCTGACAACAGCGTCCGGATAGTTGGGTCCGACACCGAAATCCTTGCGGTTGATGGTCGTGGTGGCGGAAAACCCGGAGTGTGGCTTCTTATCCATGCCCGGAACCGGGGCACTGGGGCCTTCGACGTCGAGTTCGACCGGCCGCGTGATGCCGTGCAGCGTAAAGTTTCCGGTCACCTTGAGGTTCATACCGTTCTTTACGACCTTGGTGCTTGTGAACGTTGCCGTGGGGAATTGGGCTACGTCGAAGAGGTTGGCGCTCTTCACGTCGTTGTCACGCGGCGAAAGGCCGGAGTCTTCGGTGGTCATGTCAATGGTGACTGAAACGGTCGACTTGGTGGCGTCATTATCGTTGAGCACAACGTTGCCAGTAATGCCGCCGATCCGCCCACGCACGTTGGAGACGCTCATGTGGCGAACAGCAAAGACGACTTCGCTGTGTGCGGGATCAATTGCCCAGGTAGAGGTTTGGGCTCCCACGGCAGGAGCGACAAGGCTGATGAGCCCAAGAGTAAGAACGAGATGCTTCATTGATTTTCCTTTCAGGATGCAGATTAAACGTGTCGGGCGGCACATGAGCCGCGGCGGGGGATTGGACGCCTTCGCGGGGGAGCAACCGCGATTTCCCCCGCTCTAAGTTAAGGATGCATCAGCAGAGTAGTTGTTGCAACAATCATTTATTTATTTGTATTGTCTGTTGTCCGGTTGGGACGGGTATCAGGCTGGAGCAAATAGCCTTAAGTGATTTTGGGCTGCAACGACGACCGGGCTAAAGTGACGGCGGGCAACGAGTGCCTTTTTGGATACCTTTGACTTTTCGTTTAGCACGAACGGGTCATTGTGCCTGTTGGCGGGCGATCCTAAGATCAATTCATATCAAAGAGGTTGTGCACCGGGTGTGCGCAATCCCGAGGGATCGGCCCCGGGGGGATAGGGCGGATACCGAGGGAAGCCGAAACATTTGCTTCTTCCTCTCAAGTTTCAAGCGTGTACGCGGTAAATGGCAATATTGAGTCGATGCATCCATCCGGTACCGCTGAGATGGAGCGTCATTAGTTACACGGAATGTGAGGCGTAGGTCGTGAGATCGTTGCGCATTGATAGTATTCTTGCTCCGGAAAATCCGTTCCTCGATTCGGGAACGCATGCGGAGCGAGAGGTTCTGAACGAGAAGGGCTTCAAGCGGATGATCGCATTGGAGCGCAAGCGGAGCGAGCGCTCGCAGGAGCCGTTCCTGCTTATGCTGGTGGACGTGGGAAGCCGTTACGATTCCAGAGACAGCCAGCACGTGCTCGAGACCATGATCTCCGTGCTGATGGATTGCAGCCGGGACACGGACGTGATCGGCTGGTACCGCGACCGCGAGACACTCGGAGTCATGTTCACTGCGTTGATGGTGAATGACAAGCATCTTATCCTTACCACTATTTTGAACCGTATTAGTTCCATGCTGCGCGACCAACTGACCTTCGATCAGTTCAACCAGGTGAATCTGTCGTTCCATTTCTTCCCGGACGATTGGGATAATTCCGGTCCCAAGGGGCCGACAAATACTACGCTCTATCCCGACCTCATTGATCCAGGCAGCAGCAAGCGCACGCTGCTGTTGGTGAAGCGCAGCGCGGACCTGGTGGTGAGCGCCGTTGGTCTGGCCTTGCTCTCGCCCATCTTCCTGGGGATTGCCGCGGCAATCAAGCTGACGTCGAAGGGACCGGTCTTCTTCAAGCAGGACCGGGTGGGCCAGTACGGGCGTCTGTTTACGGTGCTCAAGTTCCGCTCAATGTTTGTGCAGAACGATAGCAGCGTCCACAAGGACTTTGTAGTGAAGCTGATCAGGAATCAGACTGAGCCGACGATTCATAGCGGCACGGGCGTGTACAAGCTCACCAATGATCGCAGAATTACCCCGCTGGGCAAGTTCTTGAGGCGCACGAGCCTGGACGAGTTGCCGCAGATCATCAATGTGTTGTTGGGCCATATGTCACTGGTGGGTCCGCGGCCGCCAATTCCCTATGAACTTGCCGCGTATCAAACGTGGCACAGGCGGCGTATCCTCGAGGCAAAGCCCGGAATTACCGGACTTTGGCAGGTGACAGGCCGCAGCCAGGTCAAGTTTGACGAGATGGTCCGTCTGGACCTGCGCTACGCGACCACGTGGTCGTTGTGGCTTGATTTGAAGATCCTGCTGATGACGCCCATGGCCGTCATCAAGGGCTCTGGCGCATATTGATCTTGAACGGCTGCGCGTTTGCTCTCGCAGCCGTTTATGCTTTTTGACAACTATCTCCAATTCTCCGGCTTTCTTGAAAGTCCCACCGGGCCCCAATAATCGCTTTTCCATAGCTTAAGAAATGGTCAAACGTTGTGAATTTTGGTGTCATCGGCTACGGTTACTGGGGCCCAAACGTCGTAAGGAATCTTGCGAATCTTGAAGGCTCCCGAGTAATCTCCATTGCGGACCTGGACGCAGCCGCCCGGCAACGCGCGCTGCGAGCGTACCCGTCGATTCACGTCACCGCGAATCCAACTGAAATTGTGGCCTCAACCAAGATCGATGCAGTCGCCATTGTGTCCCCAGTTTGGACGCATTACGACCTGGCCAAAGCTGCGCTGATGAACGGCAAACATGTGTTTGTGGAGAAGCCGTTCACAATCCAGTCCGCGCAAGCTGAGGAACTAATCGAACTGGCGGGCAAGCGAAATCTGAAGATTATGGTCGACCACACGTTCCTTTTCACTGGCGCGGTGCGGAAGATGAAAGAGATGGTCGACGATGGATCGCTTGGCAATCTTTACTACTACGATTCGACGCGCGTGAATCTCGGGCTGCTGCAGCACGATGTCAACGTACTGTGGGACCTTGCGCCGCACGATCTCGCCATCATGGACCATCTGCTGCAGGGCGACCCGGAGGCGGTTGTGGCCACCGGCGAAAAGCATTTGAACGAGCACGAAGACGTGGCTTACATGACGTTGTACTTCCCCAACAAGGTGATCGCCCATATCAACGTCAATTGGCTTTCGCCCGTGAAGGTGCGGATGACGCTGATTGGCGGCGAAAAACGCATGGTTGTTTGGAACGATCTGTTGGCCGATGAAAAGCTGCGCGTATACGACCGCGGTGTGACCACCACCACGCAAGAGGGTGTGTACAAGCTCCTGGTGAATTACCGTTCGGGCGACATGTGGGCTCCGCGGCTGGAGCAGGTGGAAGCATTGCAACAGGAGATGAAGTATTTTGTGGAATGCATTGAGACGGGGAACGACCCGTTCAACGATGGCCGCGCTGGATTGCGGGTTGTGAGAATGCTGGAAGCGGCGACTGAATCGCTGGCGAAGAGGGGCGCCCTGGTTTACCTATGAATACATACAACTGCATTGCAGACGATGTACGGCTGGGCAAAGATGTGCGCCTGGCGAAGTTTATCAATCTCTATGGCTGCACAATCGGCGATGGAACGAAGATTGGCGCATTCGTTGAAATTCAGAAGAACGCAACAGTGGGGAGCAACTGCAAGATCTCAAGCCACAGCTTTGTGTGCGAAGGCGTGGAGATTCAGGACAACGTCTTCATCGGCCATGGCGTAATGTTTATCAACGATCGCTATCCGCGGGCTGCGAACAGCGATGGGAGCCTGCAGACCGAAGCAGACTGGAAGGTTGAGCGGACAGTCATTTGCAAAGGCGCATCGATCGGTTCAGGCGTGACAATTCTGTCCAACGTGACGGTGGGCGAAAACGCGATTGTGGGCGCGGGCAGTGTGGTGACGAAGGACGTGCCGGCGAACGCTGTTGTGGCCGGCAATCCTGCGCGCGTGATCCGGATGACGGAGCAGAAACCCGCAGAGGACGCGCCGATTCCATTTCTCGATCTCGT
>JANXQR010000211.1 GCA_025353435.1 Acidobacteriota bacterium
ACGCCCGCGCCGTCGTCGATTGCGCCGGTGCCGAGATCCCATGAGTCAAGATGGCCGGAGACAACGACTACCTGCTCCGGGTGATCAGTTCCCTTCCAGTCGGCAATCACATTGAAGCTCTGCGCGTCGGGAAGGGTCTGCGGCGTAAGGACCATGTGGAGCTTGACTGCTCCCTGGGTGGTGAGGTTCTTGAGCATGTCCGCATCTTCAGCGGTAACAGCGGCGGCGGGAATCTTTGGCACGCCGGGCGGATAAATGGTCATGCCGGTGTGGGGCAGGCGGAAGTCGGCTCCACCGACGGAACGGACCAGAACCGCAACTGCGCCAACGGCCGCTCCCACGGATGGGGCGGCACCGCGATACATGACCGCGTTGCCGTATGCCGCGCCGCCGCTGCCAACCGCAGCCAGTTCCTTGTCGAAGGCGTGATTGAGGAGGAGGATTTTTCCCTTGGCCGCGTCGGGAGTGAGGGCGTGGAGGGCCTGGAAATCGTCGACTACGATCACTTCGGCGGTGACGCCGTCGGCCGGGGTTGCGCCGCTGCCGCCGAGCGCGGTTAGGACGACTTTCTGGATGGTGCCGGGAGCCTGGCCCGTCCAGGAGACGACTTCGGCGGTTTCAGCGCCGCGAACCCAATGGGGAACTTGAGCTTTCTCGAGAGTAACTTCAGCGCCGAGAGCGCGCATCTCGCCGGCAACCCAATCGACTGCCTGCTGAGCCTGGGGGGAACCGGACAATCGCGGTCCTATATTGTCGGTCAGATGGCGCAATTCCTTGAGCGCATAGGGGTCGCTCATGGCCGCATCGCGCAGGCGCTGCATGGTGGCGATCTGCTCGGGAGACCAGGCACTCTTGGCGCCGTTCGGGCGGATAGCCTTCAGGCGATCGGGAATACTGGGTGCATTGGCCGGGGGATTCTGGGCGAAAGCGGCGCGCGCGATCAGCACGGATGCAAGGCAAAGGAAACAACTTAGTCGCAGGTGGGTCGCCATGTCGGATGTTAGCATGCGAATGCCGCCGGTTCAGGAAACCTGGAACCATTGCGCCGCGTTTGCGTCTATAGAAAGGAATGATCCGGGTATGAGGCCGTCGTTGGTCACCGGAACGGTAAGTTTTGATCAGTCTGGCTCTATCAGGCTGGCTATACTGGTAGGTGGTGCAGTGAAAGTTCCAGCCTCACGGTTGGTGATCTGACGAGGACATTGAATACATGAAATTGCTTTTTGAACGGTTGCGCGCGCGCCGTCTCACGTCGGTTTTCATTCTTCTGGGTACGCTTTCGATTGCCGTCATCGGCGGGTCATTTGTGGCTCACGGAGTGCGCGGGCAGGAGAAGCAAAACGATAGTGCGGATGCCACGCCTCTGAAGGTTGTGAATTCGCCGGTTGCCCCGAACGAGTTCGTAAAGATCGCCAAGCAGGTTGGGCCGGCGGTGGTGAACATCAACACGCAGACGCTGCCCAAGCAGTCGACCACTCGCGGTCCCAAGACGAACCCGCATGCGAAGAACCCCCATCTTCAGGCTCCGGACAGCGATGGCGATGGCACCCCGGACGGGGCTGATCCTCAGGACGGAGCGCCGGGCGGCGGCCAGGGTGGTGGGCAAGGTGGCGGCCAGGGTAATTTTCAGGACTTTTTCAACAAGTTCTTTGGCGGCCAAGCTCCCGACCAGGGTGGTGATGGCGAGGACGGTGGGAACCAGGTACGCGAGGCGCTTGGCTCCGGTTTCATCGTCGACCCCAAGGGCTACATCATCACCAATAACCACGTGGTGGAGAAGGCCGACAAGATTTTCGTCAAACTTTCGACAGATCCTGATTCGCAGGACCTTGGCAGGCCGGCGCGCGTGATCGGTATCGACAAGGCCACCGACCTTGCGGTTATCAAGATTGACGCCAGTGAGCCGTTGCCGGTGGTCAAGCTTGGCAACAGTGATAGTGCGCAGGTTGGCGATTGGGTTGAAGCCATCGGCAGCCCGTTCGCGCTGGCGCAGACTGTAACGGCAGGCATCATTTCCGCCAAGAACCGCACGATTGAGCCGGGCGCTAGTGGCCAGTTCCAGCACTTCATTCAAACCGACGCGGCCATCAATCCGGGCAACTCCGGGGGGCCGTTGCTGAACATGAACGGCGAAGTGATCGGCGTAAACACCGCCATTTACACCCAATCGGCGGGTTACCAAGGTATTGGGTTCGCCATGCCGTCGAACACCGTGGCGGAGATCTACAACGACCTGATCAGCCCCAGCCATAAAGTGGTGCGCGGATCGATCGGAATTCAGTTCAAACAGGGCCTTTCTGGCGCTGTCAATCGGGTCTACGGGTTCAAGAATGGCGTGCTGGTGCAGCAGGTCCAGCCCGGTGGCCCGGCCGACAAGGCAGGCATCAAGCCCGGCGACATCATCACCACCATCGACGGCCGCCAGATCAAGGACGGCGACGACCTGGTGAATGAAATTGCGAGCCGCCGGCCCGGATCGTCGATCCGCCTGGGTTTTGTGCGTGATGGCAAGCCGACCGACGCCACCGTGACCATTGGCGACAGGGATAAGGTGTTTGCCGACCTGGGGTTGCAGCAGGCCGTCCCAACACCCGATGAAGGCGCGAATCCCGGGGAAAGCAAGCTCGGGATCGTGGTTCACGACGTGACTCCGGAGATGGCGACGAAGATTCATCATCCGGGAGTGATTGTGCAGTCGGTGCGGACCGGGTCGTTTGCCGATCTGCAGGGGCTCGAACCCGGACTGGTTATCATCCGGATCAACAAGCAGGCAACGGGCACACGCGACCAGTTCAACTCAGTTGTGAGCAAGCTGAAGACGGGTGACGACGTGGTGTTTGAAGTAGTGGACCCGCGACGGCCAAATGACGGATTAAACTACGTCGGCGGCACGTTGCAGTAACCTGACTTTGGTGACGGGGCGCACACGATTCCCGCCCGGTGCGCCCCCACCATTTCCGGAAGGTGTAATGAGCTCTTGGCCGATTTTTGTAGCGCAACCAGGTCAAGTTAGTTACACTTCTGGCACCTTATTTAGATTAGTGTCTCTTGCCTTGGGGAGGTAATGTTACCGTGCTAAACACTCGAGAAAGGCTCGCCTTGGCTCTTGTGGCGCTGCTGGTTGCAGTGCCCGCATTTGCCACGACCACGCACCGTACCGCTGCCGGCAGCCACACGCGCCGGGGCCACAAGTCTGCCGTGACTTATCGCGCGAAGACAAAAGGCCACAAGTTGCACGGCCAGCAGGTGATCGACTCCAACCGCGTCACCCAGATTCAGAGTGCGCTGATTCGCGAACACTACATGTCCGGTGAAGCAAGCGGCCAATGGGACTCGACCACCCAGGCTGCCATGCAGAAGTATCAGTCCGATCAAGGCTGGCAGACCAAGCTGCTCCCCGACTCGCGCGCGATCAAGAAACTCGGGCTAGGGCCGGATTACTCCAACGCTATCAACGCCAAGGAATCGAGCTTCGCCCCGCCGCCATCCGCCGCCACCATTCCGGGGGAGCAAACTGCAGGATTTGCATCGGCTGCTGGAGTGAACCGCTAGAGCGACCGATCAGAATCAACACCTCTTCAACAAATAGAAATGGCCGCCCAAAAAGGCGGCCATTTCTCTATTCACGGTCTTCAGGTTACATGCGGAAGGGCGGCATTCCCTGTTGCAGAAACAAGTACCGTTCCCGCAGCGCATCGGGGCTTGAAGTAATCGTCGTGTTCAGGTGAATCAGCGGATAGCCTTCGTCGTTGTATTTCGGCCAAACCGGGAGTCCGGCGCCGTTGGGATCGCCCGTTTTGGCAAAGTTGGTCCAGTAGGTCATGACCTGATCGCTGAGGGTGCGATCTTCCGGGCGCACCTCCCAGCCCGGGCGCGTGTCCAGAGTGCCAAACACATACTCGATGTCGTCCGAGTGGAACGCGAACGTGCCTTGATGAAACTTGCTTGGCGTGGCAGCCAGCTCGAAGTGATAGCGATACACCGGCGCGTTTCCGTTCTTGCGATGCGCTTCCAGCCAGCCCCACGTTCCGTAGGCAATGAAAGCGTCGCTGCCGTAGTCGATGGCCGAACGCGTGGCTTGCTCGTCGGTGTCGCAGGGGTAGAGCTTGAGGAAATCGACGGAGCGATCGGTAAATAGCTTTTCGGCCGTCGCTTTCCACTTTTCGACCGTATCGCCCTGCGCAGCCATGAAGTTTCCCTCGTCGGCATTCCACCCGGCCAGAAGCGGCACATGGGCCTGTTTGCCCGCGGCATAGGTGTCGGGCACTGGCTCGGTCAGCAGCTTGCCGTCCACATCTGGAGGAAAATTGACGCCAGGCTTTTTGCAGGCGTCGAGAATGGTTTGAGTGGGCAGCGCACGAAGGTCCGCCAGGGTCGTCACGTTGAGTGTCGCCACCCATTTGGCATCTTTCGCCTCGCGGTCGGCAAGCGCGTCATAAGGCAACGGACCGCGGCCAACGGCGGCGCCGCTCTCGCCAATCGCTTTGTGGAACAGGCCCTGCGCCATGGGCGACGCCATCAGCGTGCTGACCGCGAACGATCCGGCGCTCTCCCCAAAGATTGTCACATTGCCGGGATCGCCGCCGAATTCAGTGATGTTGGCCTTGACCCACTCGAGGCCCGCGACCATGTCCATCAGGCCGTAGTTGCCGGCTGAGCCGTTCGCTTCCTTTGCCAGGTCTGCAATCGCGAGAAATCCGAAGACGCCCAAACGGTAGTTGATAGTGACGACCACAACTCCCTTGAGGGGCAGAAAGTCTCCATTGTGGCGGGGCTCATTGCTGCCGCCGCCGGAGAAACCTCCGCCGTGAATCCAGAACATCACCGGCAGCTTGGCCTTTTTGTCCGCCGTGGCCGGCGCGTAGATATTCAGGAAGAGACAGTCTTCGCTCGATCCCTTGTCCTGAAAAATCATGTCCTGGAACACGATATTCTGCGCACAGTGAGCGCCGTAGTTTGTTGCGTCGCGCTGGCCTTTCCATTTTGCGGCAGGCTGTGGCGCCTTCCAGCGCAAGTCGCCCACGGGCGGCGCTGCGTAGGGAACACCCATCCACGCGCGGACCTTGTCACTGTTGATTGTTTTGCCTTGAACCTTGCCCTGCTTGGTCTTGACGGTCAGCGGATCGGCGTTTGCTGCCACCGACACCGCGAGCAGCAACCCCGCCGCCAGCGCGCACAACGCCTGGATACGAAAATGCATTCCAATTTCCTCCCGGATTACGTTATCAGGACGGGGTGATGGGGGTGGGAGTTTCAGTTGTCACAATTTGGATGCCATTACCGCGACTTCAGGATGAGCACGGATCGATCCTCGTCATTGAGAAAATCCACGATTCGGATTGATTGAGTACGCAAGATTTCTTCGACGACAGAAGTCGGGTAATCACAACCACGAAGCCAAATCACTTTCGGCGGAGGACCCTGTGTTGTCGCCAACTCATAGAAGTCTGCGTCCGCGGATACGATGGCGAATCCATTTGTGCGCGCATATCGCCAGATTTCAGTGTCGGGAACTCGGGCGAGCCCGACACTGAATACGTGAGTCGACTCCGGAAACAGATCTTGAATGCGTCGAGACAGACGAAAGGAAAGGTTCTCGTCAAAAAGCAACTTCACAGCGCGACGCGGCGCCCGACGCGCGAAGCGTAATCAAACACGGCGGGGAAGTCTGCAGGCTCCAGTTCCGGATAATCGGCAAGAATCTGCTCCTGGTTCATCCCTGAGGCCATCCAGCCAAGCACGTCCCACACAGTGATCCGCAGCCCTCGTATACACGGCTGGCCAGAGCGTTTCCCTGCCTCGATTGTGATGCGGTCATCCACTGTCGTCGATTCAATGATAGCGCCGATGGATACGGTCAGGTCTAGAGGATTTCCGGCGCGAGCAAATCCGCAATCGTCTCGCGCCGCCGGATCAGGCGCGCTTTCTTGCCTTCGACCAAGACCTCGGCTGGGCGAACCCGTGTGTTGTAGTTCGAGGCCTGCGCCATCCCGTAGGCACCCGCATCGAGCAGGGCGATCAGATCACCAGCTTCGATCGGCGCCAGCTTGCGGTCGCGCGCAAAGAAGTCGCCGGACTCGCATACCGGCCCGACCACGTCTACCGTCTTTTGTCTGCCCTCGCGCGGCCGCACCGGCACAATCTCGTGATGCGCCTGGTAGAGTGCTGGGCGGATGAGGTCGTTCATTGCCGCGTCCACGATGACGAACGTCTTGCGCCCGTTCTGCTTGACGTTGAGCACGCGCGTTACGAGCGCTCCAGCTTGCGCTACGAGGAACCGCCCCGGCTCGAGCAGCAGCTTGCCTTCGAACCCGGCCAGAGCCTTGTCAACCGCCGCAGCGTACTCGCGAACTCGCGCTGCCGGGTCGGATTTTCCCGCGTGATAATCGATGCCCAGCCCGCCGCCCGCGTCGATGGAATGAATCGCGATTCCCTTCTTTGCCAACTGCTTCACCAGCTTGTAAACGCGGTCGAGAGCTGCGCCAAATGGCTCCGCGGAGCGAATCTGCGAGCCGATGTGCACGCTGACGCCGTGCGGCTCCAGCCAGCGATTCCCTGCTGCGCCTTCGTACAACGCCGCAGCCTGCCGGATGTCGATGCCAAACTTGTGCTCGCGGAGACCGGTGGAGATGTATGGATGCGTCTCGGCGAATACATCTGGATTGACGCGAAGGGCGAATCGGGCTACGCGCTTGAGTTTGGCGGCGTGCTTGGCGAGCAATTGCAACTCGGCTTCGCTCTCCACATTGAACGCGAGGATTCCCGCTTGTAGTGCGCGGTCGATTTCCTCCGCCGTTTTGCCCACGCCGGAAAACACGACGCGCTCGGCCGCTTCAGGTGCTGCCGCAAGAACTCGCTCGAGTTCCCCGCCCGAGACGATGTCGAAGCCCGCGCCGCGATTAGCCAGCAGCTTGAGAATCGCCAGAGCCGAGTTCGCCTTCACTGCGTAACACACCAGCGAATCGCGCCCGGCTAGCGCGTCCTTGAACATTTGCAGCCGCTCGACGATCTGGTCGGCCGAGTAAACGTAGAGCGGTGTGCCAAATCTCCGCGTCAAGGCCTCCAGCGAAACTTCGCCGCAGTAGAGCGGGACCTCGGGTTGCGGGTGATGAAAGGGGCGCGAGGAAGGATGAGAAGCTTTGGGCAAGAGGAGTTCCCTGTTGACTGGACTGCTTTGAGCCTACAGCATTTCAAACCGCCATCGACTCGCCCCTTGAGATCGGCGCTGCAGCAGAACTTATCAGGCTCTGAATTGCTTGAGCCACGCAGTCAGAAATCCAGCGACAGTCTGTGGCTGCTCGTAAGCGGCAAAGTGGCCCGCGTCGGGGATCACGTGCGACTCACAACCGCCGGGGGCTTCGCGGAAAGCTTCCATGTCCGCGGCCGCCACTGCGCCATCTTCACCGCCTGCGATGGAGAGGACCGAGACAGTGATGGTGCGCACGGTTGGGACGGAGTCGGGGCGGGTGGCCAGGCCAGCCTGCACCGCAACAGCGGCCTCGGAGGTGAGAGTCATGCGCGCACGGACTTCCGCAATAGTGGCTGGTCTCTTCTGACGCGCTGTTGCACTGGTCAATGTTTGGGCCATGGTGTCGAAAAAGGCTGCTACGCCTTCCCTGCGAATGCGGGCAATGTTCTCGACGCGCTTGGCGACTGCAGATTCGGCGTCAGGCTGGGGCTTGGAGCAGACGAAGGCCAGCCCGCGCATCCGCTGCGGTGCCCGCCGCCAGAGTTCCAGCATCACGTAGCCGCCGATTGAGCAGCCTACAAAGACGGCATTTTCAATGGCGAGATGATCGAGAAGCGCGAGGGTGTCTTTCGCAAGTTGCGCCATGGTGAGGACCGGCGCATCGGGTACGCGGGAAAACCCGCCAATCGGCAAACTGGAACCAAGCTCCGAAGTTCCATGTCCGCGAAGGTCGGGGATGATGGCGCGAACGCCGTCGAGTTCCGCCACCAGCGGCCGCCAGTAGTCGTGATCGAGCGGTGTGGGATGCAAAAAAACCACAGGGTGTCCTGCGCCGGCATCCGTGTAGGTCAGCGCGGCTCCATCAACCCTGTAGGTTCTTCTCATTGCTGAGGAGGCGGAAAACCGGGCATGGGCAAAATCTCTTCCGGGATACCGATCCAGCCGGCGAGGTAAGCGACGGCGACCAGTCCGCCAGAAAAGAAGAAGCCGACCACTGCGACAATGCGCACCACGGCGACATCCCAGGCATTGGCCTGCGCCAAGCCGATGCACACGCCGGCAATCTGTCTCCCGGCAATCGGGCGCACCAGCGGCCGGCCAGCCATGGGCGCCGCCACGAAGATTGTCGAGCCGCAGTTTGAGCAGAATCTGGCCGATGCCGGTAGTCCTGTTCCACAACGATGGCAAAAGAGAGCCATAACAAACCCTCCAGTTTCAATGTTTAATACGCGAAATCGACTGCCGCGGTTCCCGCCAGAATTATGACCCCTGGTAAGGGTTTTTCAAATACTTCCGTGCCGTATCCGCTCGAGAAGTATTCGGACCTGTGTCGATGGCCATCTGGTAATCGCGCTTGGCAATATCCCGTTCACGAAGGATATCGTGGCACTGGCCGGCGGCCAATAAAGTCCGAATTTTGAGCTCCGGAGAAACATTGGGAGTAAAGGCGGTCTTCTCGTAGGCCTCGGCCGCTTCACTATAGTGGCGCTGCCCGCGCTGCGCGTCCCCCAACCCAAAATACGTGAGCTCAAGCCGCGTCGACGCATAGAACCCGGGCTTGGCAGCGTTGACCACGATCTCCCGGTACGCATCGACGGCCGCCATTCCTTCGCCATCGTCCTTGCGCAAATTTGCTTCTTCAAGAGCGAAAAGATAGTCGCGTGGATACTGCTCTTTGAGGCTCCGCACCACCTGGATGGCCTCCTTGTATTTTGATTCGCGGCGCAGGAAAAGCGCAATCACGGTGCGGGCATCGACACTGTTGACCACGCCGCGCTCGCCCGCATCTTTAAGCATCGCCATGCCCTTGGACTTCGAACCGGTGATCCCTGTAAATCCGATCAAGAACTTGAATGGCAGAGGCAGCGCGCCAACCACGTATTCGTAGACACCCACAACCAGCTTCGCGTCCACGTAATCGGGATCAAGCTGCAGCACCTTCTCTTCGTCGTCCTTTGCCTTCAGCGCCAGGCGAAATCCGCCTCCAAAGCCCCTCTCTGCCATTGCAATATAGGCGCATTTGAGGCTGCGAACCCAACCGCGCGCATAGAGGGCGTCGATGTCATTGGGATTCTTAGAGATGCGCCAGTCGGCCTCATGAACGGCTTGGTCAGCCAGGGCAAAAATCCGGTCACGGATCTGGGGATCCTCCGCCGTGGCGTGTCTGCCGGACAGGAAGCCGTCGTTGGCGTAAAAGGTGGTGTCGAGGAGGTCGAGGCGGTAAAGCTCCTGGAACACTGTGGCGTCGAGCAGCAAAGCGCTGGCCTGCGGGTCGCCGGGATGCATCTGGCGGAAGCGCTCGAAGCGTTCCACGGCTCCGGGGTAATCCAGGTCGTAGAAATGCTGGAAAGCCTCGCGCACCAGTGGATCGCGGTTAAGGGGATTTGTGTGCACCTCGCCTGCGTGCGCGAACAAGGCCGCAGTCAGAAGCAGCAGCACCGACCCGGTATTGCGCATCGTATTCAAGCTGAGAATCCCTTTCAGTACTGCCGCTGCGCTAATCGATTTCAATTGGTCGCTCACACGGATCAAAAAATGCTCTACGATTCAATTATGCAGACCTTTGCGCCTCATCGCTCCCCCGTGACCGCCGATCCGCGTGAACTTGCCCGCCGGCGGCTGATCGTCGCCCTGGATGTGCCGGACGCGGGTGCGGCCTCAGTTCTGCTGGATCGACTGGACGACACCTGCGCCTGGTTCAAGGTGGGACTCGAGCTTTTTGTCGCCAGCGGCCCCGCGGTACTGGAACCTCTGATGCGTCGCGGCCACCATGTGTTTCTCGACCTCAAACTCCACGATATCCCCAACACGGTGGCAGGAGCGGTTCGGTCAGCCGCGGGCCTGGGAGTGGATTTGCTGACCGTGCACGCGGCGGGGGGACCGGCCATGCTCGCAGCGGCGCGCGATGCGCTTGCGGGCGTCGCTCGTCCGCCGGAGTTGCTCGCCGTTACGGTGCTGACCAGCATGGACGCTGGGCAGGTGAACTCGATTGGGATCGACCGATCTCCAGCCGAGCAGGTCGAATTGCTGGCAAAGATGGGATGGGCGGCGGGGATTCGGGGCTTTGTCTGCTCGCCGCAGGAGGTGGTCGCGCTGCGCGCGCTCACTGGCCCTGAAGGCACGCTTGTGATCCCTGGGATTCGCCCGGCCGGCGGCGCTGCAGGCGATCAGAAGCGGGTCGCCACGCCGGCGGAGGCTCTGCGCGCGGGCGCCAGCTACCTGGTTGTCGGCCGCCCCATTACCCAGGCTGCCGATCCAGCCAAGGCCGCTGAAGCGATCCTCGAAGAGATGGCCGCGGCACTGTAAGCACTGCCCCGTTTCTCCCTACGGCATTCCGCCAATTTGCCTGCCGCTCTCGAAGACGCCGATGTCAATCAGCTAGCTGAAGGAACACCCGCGCGGAATCAGCCTGTGTTCGTGGGCATCGCGCTCCAGCCGCTCGCGGAAGTCTGGATGGGCGACGGAGATGAGTGCAATGGCGCGCTCCGCAACTGACTTTCCTTTCAGATTGACGATGCCATATTCAGTGACGACGTACATCACGTCGGAGCGCGGCGTGGTGACGATGTTTCCGGGCGTCAGATTGAGGACGATCCGGCTACGGGGTTCGCCGCGTTTGCTGTAGGTGGATGAG
>JANXQR010000212.1 GCA_025353435.1 Acidobacteriota bacterium
TTTTCAGCAGTCCAAAGGATGATTTGGAACGTGCGTTTGTCGCGGGCGCGTGCGTGCGAAAGTTGGGCATCAAATTTCCAGCGCTCGTTGATGGCCTCGACAATCGGGTCGAGGCTGCTTACACGGGTTGGCCGGACCGGCTCTACCTGATTGGGCAGGGTGGCCGCATTATTTACAAAAGCAAGCCCGGCCCCTTCGGCTTCCATCCTCAAGACTTGGATGATGCCATCAAGGCGTCTATTGCAGTGAAGTGAAGAAACCTTGGCCAAACCCTCAGTAGCTGACAAGGCTCGACGTCCCAAGGTAGCAAATATTTCAAGTTGCGGAGATTCTCTCAAGGCTTGAGCCTCCAACCTTTGATTGGTTCTTTAGTCATGCGAAAGGGTGATGCTCGCACGCTGCCTAAGTCCGTATCGTCCGCTTGAGGCCCAGCCCTGAGAAATTCAGTCCCCAAAAAGAAGCTGGAGAGCCTCTGTCCCCATTTTGAAGTCGGCCATACGGAGGTTATCGTGCGCACACTAACACTCAGTAGAGTGATCGGCGGCTCATTGCTTGCCGCACTCCTTTCGTTCCCTGCGTTGCAAGCTCAGCAATCTGCCACTGGAAGTATCGCTGGCACTGTCTCAGATCCATCCAATTCCCCCGTAGCGAATGCGGCAATCACGCTCACGAATGTTTCCCAGGGAACTGTCCGCACATTCACAACGCAGAACGATGGCGCGTTTTCGTTCACCACACTCGAAGCTGCGACTTACGCAGTCTCCATAGCCAATGCATCAGGATTTGCCGACTGGCGCCAGTCGGTGAGTCTCGACGTAGGGCAAAGCCGAAACATTCCGGTTCGTCTCGCAGTTGCCGGAACACGCACGACGGTCGAAGTCTCCTCCGATACCCAACTCGCCGTCAATACCACCAGCTCCGATCTCGGTGGTGTCATTGGATCGCGACAGATCGAGACGCTGCCCCTCAACGGTCGCAACTACCTCGAACTTGCCTATCTCGTCCCCGGCAATGCGCCCGCGCCTAATTTCGACCCCACCAAGGAGCACACGGTGGTTGTAGCATCAGCGGGCCAGGTGGGACGCGGCGGAAATGTTACTGTAGACGGCGCTGACAACAACGACGACGCAGTCGGCGGTTCACTCGTCAACATTCCCGAGGACGCCGTACAGGAATTCCAGATTGCCAGTAATCGATTCTCAGCCGGGTTGGGCCGCTCCGGATCAACCGTGATCAATGTCGTCACCAAGCAGGGCGGCAATGCGCTCCATGGCGGCATCGCTCTCTACGAGCGCGACCGGGTTCTGGAAGCACTCCCAGCCACGTATCAGCCTGTCCCTGGTCTGACTCCAACCTTCCGTCGGCAGCAGTATGCGGCCGATGCCGGTGGCCCGATTCGCCGCGATAAGGCTTGGTGGTTCGTCGCCATGGAAGATCGTCAGCAACTCGGCGCGGAACTCGTCGGCGTGCGCGACACCGCTCATCAAACCATCACGCGCCAGTTCGCCACCGCTCCGCTTCACGACTTCCTGACCACCGAAAGACTCGATTGGCAATTGAACCCGAAAGATCGCATTGGCTTTCGCGAGTCGCTGGAGCTTGAAGATGACCTGAGCCAAAGCAGCCTCGATCGCGCACTCGGCACCATCGCCTACCGCCAAACGGCAGTCAACCATCTTCAGGGACTCACAGCCGATTGGGTCCACATCTTCACGCCTTCCGTGGTCAATCGGCTCAGTTTCGCCGACAACAACTTCATCAACACCACCGCGCCTACGTCGAAAACACCGCAAATCACTTATCCCGATCTTGATGATGGCGCCACCTACCGCGTTCCCCAGCAGACTCTCCAATTTCGCCTTCAGGGAGATGACGTCGTCACCTGGTCGCATCGGAACCACACCATCAGTTTCGGAGGCGAAGTCCAGTCCATCGACGCCGACTTCAATCTCGGTGTCTTCCAGCAGGGCAACATCCAGGCCGTGGAAGATTTCCCTGACTTCGATCGCAACGGCGACGGCAAGGTTGATGACGACGATCTGCTCTTCGCGGTCGGCCTTCGCAGTTCCACGCCAACACGTCCCCTCGACCTTCCCAACAACGACAACTTCCACCTCGCATTCTTTGGTCAGGATGATTGGAAGGCTCTCAAGAATCTCACGCTCAACCTCGGGGTTCGCTGGGAAGCAGATACCAACCTCAACAACCTCAGCTGGTATGGCCAACGCAATCCAATCGTGCAGTCGTTTTACCAGGGCACGCGACACCACAATCTGAACGACTGGGCGCCCCGCGTCGGCTTCAACTATGCCTTCAATCCAAGCTTTAGCCTCCACGGAGGCTACGGCATCTACTACGACCGCATCACGCTTGAGATCATGTCGCTTGAGAAAGGCTTTGACGGCCGTGCGTTGGCGCTCAACGTCACGGCAGGCAACGTTATCACCGATCCAACCGGCGCTCCCATCTACCTCAATCAGGATGGGACCTTCCGGCCGGGCGCGCCTCAAGTGCTCTCCAGTCCGTTCGGCGGCTTTGTGTTTACGGGCGCAGGCGCAGCGGGCATCGACGTCATCAACAATCGCCTGCGCAGCCCCATGGTGCAGCAATTCAACCTCGGCATCGAAAAGGAAATCAGCCGGGGGCTTCTCGTGAAGGTGGATGGCGTGCACAATCTCGGCACGCGCTTCATCATTGGCCGGCCCATCGGCACTGTGTTCAACCCCGATACGCAGGGTCCAGACAACGTGACGGATCTTGAGTCCGCCGTCAACACCAAATACGACGCTCTATGGGTCGCCATTCGCCAGCGATTTGCAAAGTACGGAGAGCTTGACGCAGCTTACACGCTGGCAAAGTCATTCAACTACGCAAACGATGACCAGATTCCGTTTGAATACTCGCCCATCGATCCCACCAATCTTCAACGTGAGTACGGTCCTCCGCCCAATGACCAGCGCCATCGCCTCGTGCTCTCAGGCCTTGGCAACCTACCCTGGAAGTTCCATTTCGCGCCCATTTGGACCATTGCATCCGGCGTTCCCATGGACATACTTCTCCCCGATGGCAGCGAGCGCGTACCCACCATGCAGCGCAATGCCGGCGGCCGCGAATTCCGCAATGCGCAGCAGCTCAATGCATTCATTGCCCGCACAAACGCTGCTGGAGGAGTTTTCGAAGCCAGCGCGAACAGCAACGTCATGCTGCCGCTGGTCAGCAGTCACGCTCGATTCAACGACAGCTTCAATGCTCTTGATTTTCGTCTTGACCGCGCCATCAAATTCGGAGACCACATGAGCGTCAACCTGATCGGCGAGGCATTTAACATCTTCAATGCGACCAATATTCTCGGCATCAGCAATCACAACTATTCCGGCTTTGCCAACGCGCTTTCGCCGGACCAGAATAATCCCAATTTCTCGTCGAGATTTGGAACGCCTGTCTCCACCGCCGGCGGAGTCTTTGGATCCGGTGGTCCCCGAGCCTTTCAGCTTGCGGCGAAGCTTACCTTCTGAAAGATGTGAAACAAAAGCGGCCGGCCTTTTCGGGCCGGCCGCTT
>JANXQR010000222.1 GCA_025353435.1 Acidobacteriota bacterium
GTATAGGTCAGGGTTCCGCTCGCCGTTATCGCCTGCGCCGCCACTGTGGTTCCGCCAAAAGCTGTTCCGCCATCAACTTGTAGCGTCACGTTGCCGGTCGGCGTCGCCCCGCTGCTTGGCGCTACAGCGATCGTGAAAGTCACGTTGGTGTTCACGGTGGGAGCGGAGTTCGAAGGCGTAACCGTGGTGCTGGTTGAGATCAGTGTCGAAGTCGATCCCGTGTTCGCCGGCCAAACCAATGCAATCTTGGCAAGATCAAGCGACCCAATCCCCGTCACCTCGTCGTAGCCCTTGCCCGCAGAGAACCCCGTTGTCGTCGTGCCGCAGACGGTCGACCCCGCGCTGCAGTTGTTGTTACCAGACGTCACGTCATGGATCGCTCCAGAAGTGTAGTTTGCGGTGACTGCCGCAAGAGCATAGAGCCTGGGATTGATCAGGCCCTGCCCCTCGGTGTAATTCAGCTTCTGGTTCAGCAACGCCACCATGCCGGCAAAGATCGGCGTGGCAAAGCTGGTGCCGCCCGCAATGGTCAGAGTGGTGTCCGTGGCACTTGCCCGGAAACCGCTGCCGCAACTGGTCGTCTGCCCCGAAGCCAACGAAGTCGAATCACTGGTGCAGTAGAGATAGCCGGGGAATCCCGGCGAGGAGTAAAAAGCAATGTCCGGAACGAGACGGAAAGTCCCTGTGGTTGGAATTCCGGGCACGCCGACCTGCCACGTGGGCCTCGGTACAAGCGCACTCGTACCGCCGCCTGTTGAACTCAGGTTCCCGGCACTGTCGTCATTCCAAACCACCTCGGGAACATAGCTCTTGAGCGAGTTGACCAAGTCATTGGCGACACCGCCGGTGCCGTTCGAGTTCCAGTAAGTGGAAACATTTGCACCGCCCTTGATGTCGCTCGCGGTCATGGCCGTGCCGCCCACGCCCGTCACATAGGCACTGCTGGCGGGATAGTTTACGGTTACTGCCTGC
This sequence comes from Acidobacteriota bacterium, assembly GCA_025353435.1. GTDB lineage: Bacteria > Acidobacteriota > Terriglobia > Terriglobales > Acidobacteriaceae > Telmatobacter. Next base: position 973 of record JANXQR010000222.1, read on the forward strand.
TGCTGCGCAGGGGTCAGATTCGTTGCGCCCTGGCATGCCGTCGAACCCGCATCGCCTGACGCCGCCATCACCGTCTGTCCCTGGGTCGCAGCCTGCTTGAAGATCGCATCCAGCGAGTTCAAAGCGGCAACCGTCGCGAACTCAGTCTCGCAGCTTGAATAACTCAGGCTGATAATGTTCCCGATCATTTCATCGATCGCATATTGAGCCGAATCGTAAACGCCGAAGGTCTTGTTGCTGCCCGTGTAGACAAAAGCCACGGTCGCACCAGGTGCAATGGCGCTCGACCATTCCAGATCAAGGTCTGATTCGCCCTGATCCCCGTTGGAGAAAGTACCGTCGTTGCCCGTTCCCGGCACCAGTACGAGCGTGGGAGCCTTCGGGGTGAGGCCCGCCGCACTTTGGAATGCCGCAACGTCACTCAGCTTCACGTACGACTGGCCCATGATCGCAATCGTCTGACCCTCGCCGTGGCCGCTGCTCGTATAGAGCGGGTTGATGTCGTAGGCCGTGACAATGTCCGATGGCGCGAAGAACACGCCTCCAGACACTCCCGAACTAAACCCCGGGCGGGGCACAATGTGCTCCGGCCTGGGCCTGAAATCGCTCAAATTGCGGACGTTGGATACCACGGACGCAAAAGCCGCTGGAATCGACAGCGCCGTCGAGGGCGCAAAATGTGCCTCCCCCGCTGCCGTGTAGTAGTGCATCTGCGTCTGGAACGCGGATTCTACCTGCCCTACGCTGCCCGAGAAATGTATCGCATTGCGGCTTCGGTTCACGGAGTCCACTGTGAATCCCTGTTGCTCAAGCCAGCTCGATACCTTGTCCAAATCGGCCTGAGCCATCCCAAACCGTGCCGCAAACTGGTCAGAGGTAATCCAACGGTGGTAGTCGGGAGAAGCTGGATCCTGCTGCGCCGCCAACAGTGCATCCAGGTCGGCTTCCTGCGCCGCCGAACGGCTGAACATCATGGTGACGCCAGTCAACCGGGTTGAGGCAGGCACGCGGCCCGATTCGTTTGCTGGATTCGCCAGCGGATGCTCCGAGCCCTTGATCACCGACATCTCAGAGCTGTTGACCTCAGAAGAAATACGAGCCACGAGCGACTGCGCGCTCAGCAGCCCTCCCGTCGCGGCCACCACGGCCGCCAGCACGCTGCACATCCGAAGCCGCTGTTGAAAAAAACTTGCGTTCATACTCTTCATGGTTTTTCCCTTGTGACCTATAGAAATGGGAGTCTCCGGATAGGGAGGACTGGTGAGCTTGAGTTAGATGTGCGGCGCGAAAGTGATCGCCGGGACGCCAAGTCGCAAAAGCAAAAAAAAGACCCGATAATGCCACGACCACGCTTGAATCTGACCAGCCCTTGAATCTTATGTCTTCTAAGCCGCAACGCGAAAGAGGGGGGGGCTGCCCGCTCTTGAATAGACTCACAACATTACACAAAGTTGTGAATAGGCGTGGTTTTTCAGTAAAAAGAGGCGCGGCCCTCCACCGCGACAATCCTCAAGGGTAAAACCCGCGTTAACTGCCCCAGAGAACGCCCAGAATAAGTCGGGGTTTTGAAAAGGCACGGCTTTACAGCTTGCTTAAAAACTCATCGGGGCGGTAGGCCGGGGATTCATCCCCGGTATAAACCCAGCAGAATCACTACGGGCTTTAGCCGCTGAGGTATGCTTTTCGGACTTATCGCCCAAGCTGAGGACTTTTTCAACAAGCTATTTTTCCGGTTCCCGCTCGACAACCACCAACTCGGTCCGCACCTTTGAGGGCGCCAGAAACCGGTCAATCCGCCAGGCAATAGCCATCTTTTCCCGGGTCAGCAGCTTGCGAATCTGCCCCCGTGCGTGTTCGGCCCACGGTCCGCTTCGGTCAAGGCGAATGTACGCCTCCCAGTGGCGCAACGCACTGCGGCGCTCGCCCTTGCGCTCATAGGCCAATGCCAGGTTGTATTGGGCATCCGCATAACGAGGAGCAAGCACGGTCGCGTGCAAATAGGCCTCAATCGACTCGTCCAGCCGCTCCAACTCGTCCAGCACGTTGCCCAGGTCGAAGAATGCCAGCACGTATTCCGGGTCAACCTCGGTGGCTTTGCGGTACATTTCTTCCGCGCGCCCAAATTGCTTCATATGAAAATAGATCGTGCCCAGGTTGATGTATGCGGCGGCATAGCACGCGTCGCTTTTCAGGATTTCGTTATAAAGCTGGATGGCACGGCTCTTATCGCCTGACTCTTCCGCCTGCACCGCAGCCACAAACTGTTCCTGCTGCACACGCTGCAACCCAGCCGGCGGCAGTGTCAGCGGCACGGGCGCCTGGGCGACAGCATCCTTCTGCCCGGCACGCTCGAAATCAAACATCAGTTGCCGGCGAACCGGATCGACCATCGCACCCAGATGGCGAAACGCAATGCGCGTACCCGTGCGCACCACCGTCGCTTCCACCAGGGGATTCTCCATCCCCGCAACGGCCTTCATGGCTGAGATGGATTCGCGAATCGAAGCGGCTGGAACGGCGTCCTCGCGCAAGGAACGCAAGGTTCTCAACTGTCCCAGATCCTGGAAAGAGTACTCCAGAAGCGACGGGATGAGGCCCGCCCTCTCCCACCCCTGAAGCTGGCGGGAACTTATCTGAAGGATCCGCAACACTTCCTGGCGGTTAAAACTGCTCACTCTTGGCTCCCGTGGTTGATCCGGCTCTGCCTCGGGTATTCACCGCGTCATCCCGGGTCTCGTCCCCACTCCCGTTCGAGTGATGATGCTTTTGGAACACTGACCAGGTAACCGCTCTCTTGATGCGATTATGCCAAGAATAGACGTGGATAAGCAGACCGCAATTAGGCTGGCAACAAAAAGGTCGTGGATAACCGTGCCTGATTTGGTACGTTTGGGCTCTCCGCCTCGTGAAGCCGGCAGGAAATATATTGGCGGTGTCTAAATAAATGGAGCCGACGATCCGGATCGAACGGACGACCTGCTGATTACGAATCAGCTGCTCTACCAACTGAGCTACGTCGGCGTGCTCCTTCGTGATTGTACCGTTGTGCACCTTTTCGGTAAAGTTTAGGTTCGACTGGTGCAGACGGAATCCAACGAGGATCCCAAATGATTGCGCAGACCGTGCAGCTGGCGTTTCGGATTGCTTTTGTCTGGGCCGGAGGCTTTCTTCTCGCCGTGG
>JANXQR010000235.1 GCA_025353435.1 Acidobacteriota bacterium
CTCTTCGCCTCAGGAGTTGAAGAAGGCTCCTGGGTCCAGGCCCGCATCGACCCCGCGCTCCCTGACCGCCAGCCCCTCCCGCGCCCTGACATCCGCTCCATGTTCCGCCCTCTTGGCCCCGTCGCCGTTTTTGGCGCCAGCAATTTTCCCCTCGCCTTCTCCACCGCGGGTGGAGACACCGCATCCGCCCTCGCCGCCGGCTGCCCCGTGATAGTCAAAGCTCACCCCGCCCATCCCGGCACCAGCGAACTCGTCGCCCAAATCCTCACCGAATCCCTCACTGCCGAAGGGCTACATCCCGGCGTCTTCACCATGCTCTTCGACTCCGGCACCACCATCGGCGCCGCCCTCGTCCAACACCCGCTAGTCGCCGCCGTAGCGTTCACCGGTTCCTTGAGAGCCGGCCGCGCCCTCATGGACCTCGCCGCCGCCCGCCCCAATCCCATCCCCTGCTTCACCGAAATGTCCAGCGGCAACCCCGTCTTCATCCTCCCCAGCGCCCTCCGCAAAGGCCCCGCCGAACTCGCCAAGAATCTCTTTGGCTCCTTCACCCTTGGCGCCGGCCAGTTCTGCACCAAGCCCGGCATCGTCCTCATTCCCGACACTCCAGGAAACGAGCCCTTCTTTGCCGAACTCAAATCCCTGGTCGAGCAATCCCACCCTTTCACCCTTCTCACCGCCGGCATCGCCCAAACCTACAGTCGCGCCACCGCAGAGCGCTCCGGGCAAACCCTGCTGGCCGCCACCGCCACCACCCACGAACACACCGCCGGATTCGCTGCCAACGCCAAGCTCTTCACAACAACAGGGCAGGAATTCCTTTATGAACCTGGGCGCTCGCCCGGCCAATTGAGCCTGTCAGACGAAATATTCGGCCCCAATACGCTGCTCGTAGTCGGCGATGAAATCGACATGAAACTCATCGCACAAGCCTTGGACGGCCACCTCACCGTCACCATCCTCGGCGACGAAGACGACCTCCTCGCTCACCGCGACCTCATCCAAATCCTCGAACAGAAAGCGGGCCGCCTCCTCATCAATGGCTTCCCCACCGGCGTCGAAGTCACCCACGCCATGGTCCACGGCGGTCCCTACCCCAGCACCTCCGACCCAAGATTCACTTCAGTCGGCACCCAATCCATCTACCGCTTCGCCAAGCCCGTCTGCTACCAGAACTTCCCCCAGTCCTTACTCCCGTCAGAACTCCAGGACCCCAACCCTCTGAAAATCCGCCGCCTCTTCAACGGCCAACCCGAAAGTCTCTAGGATTTGAGACGAATTCACCACAAAACCGGGGTGCCCAAGGTCTCGCTCTTGAGACCTGAGATGCCACGATCCTTCCCTGACAAAGTCTTCCTTGCGAGAGTCCCCCCACCTCTCGGGTTGACATTCGACCCAAGCAGGCACATATTTGGGTCGAATGGCTACCCAAGACAGCTCCGACGACCGCATAGCCCTCCTCCAGGGCACCCTCGACCTGCTCATCCTCAAGACCCTTCTCCTCGGCCCTTGTCACGGCCAGGGCGTCGCCCGCTCCATCCAACGCCAGTCAGAAGACGTATTCCTCGTCGACCATGGCTCGCTCTACGTCGCCCTCCAGCGCCTAGAAGACAAGCAGTGGATAGCTGCCGAGTGGGGCGTCAGTGAGAACAACCGCAAAGCCCGTTTCTATTCCCTGACTCCTAAAGGCCGCGCCCAACTGCTCGAGAAGACCAGCGAGTGGCAGCGCCTCACCCGCGCCATGAGCCTCATCCTCGACGCCACCCACGGCCCCCAAAATCAGGAGGGATAAGCATGCTCCGTCGCAAACGCTCCGCAGACGATTTTGCTGAAGAGATCAAGGCCCACCTCGCCCTCGAAGCCGATGCGCTGCAGCAAGAAGGCCTCGACCCCGAGCATGCGCACCGCCGCGCCCGCCAGCAATTCGGCAACCCCACCGGAGCTCAGGAACGCTTCTATCTCAAAGACCGTGTCCTTTGGCTGGACACCCTCATGCGCAACCTGTGCTTCAGCCTGCGCTCTCTCGCCCACAGTCCCGGCTTCGCCACCACTGCCATCCTCACCCTGGCCCTCGGCGTCGGCGCCAACACTGCGGTTTTCAGCGTGATGAACGCCGTCCTCCTGCGCTCCCTCCCGGTCGCCGATCCGGCCACCCTTGTCTACCTGCGCACCTCCAATCCTCCCCGCGGTACCGGTACCATAGACTCCAACGAAACTTTCTCCTATCCCGTCTATGACTCTCTGCGGCAGCACAACACCGCCCTCTCCCCAGTCATCGCCTACGTCCCTCTATCTGGAAGCAAGGTTGCGGTCCGGTACGGATCGGAACCCGAAGAAGCCGAAGGCGACATGGTCAGCGGTACCTTCTTCTCCGGCCTCGGGGTTAACGTCCCCCACGGCCGCGGCTTCTCTCCGCAGGACGAGTCCACCCACGCACCCATCGCCGTCCTCAGCTACAACTATTGGAACCGCCGCTTTGTCCGCAACCCCGACGTCCTCGGAAAAACCCTCTACGTCAACAGCATTCCTCTCACCATCGTTGGCGTCGCCGCGCAGGGCTTTGAAGGTGTTGAAGGCGCAGGGTCAACCGACTTCTGGATTCCCCTTCAAAACCGCCCCGAACTCAACGCCTGGGGTAATCCCCTTGAAGACGGCAAGAACTACATCGCCAATCCCACCTGGTGGTGCCTGCGACTCATTGCCCGGCTCGCCCCCGGCACAACCCGCGCCCAGGCCATCGCCCAACTGCAGCCCATATTTCAATCCGCCGCATACATCGGCCTCGGCTCCCCCATGCAGGGCGAAAAGCCGCCCGTCCTCAGCGTGACCGACGCTCGCAATTTTCCCGGCTATGAGCAGCAATACGGCACGCCCCTCCGTATGCTCATGGCCATGGTGTCCCTGGTGCTCCTCATTGCACTTGCGAATATCGTCATGCTGCTGACCGCGCGTAACGCCGCCCGCCAGCGCGAGTTTTCCGTCCGCCAGGCTCTGGGTGCCGGCCGTTCAGAATTACTGCGCCAGCTTCTTACGGAAAGCTTTATTCTTGTCGCCATCGGCGGGGTGCTGGCATGGGGCTTTGCGTTCGTAGCCACCCGCATCCTTGCGCGCTCGGCGCAGATCGAGTCCAGCCTCGCCCCCGATCGCACCGTCCTCCTCTTCGCCCTCGCCATCCTCGTCATCGCCGCGCTTCTCTTTGGATTAGCGCCCCTGCGTGTCGCGCTTGCCGGCAAGGCCGAACTGGCGCTCAAAACTTTAGCAGCGACATCCAATGCAAGTGCAGGCAAATCGCGCACCGGCCGTTTCATCGTCGCCCTGCAAATGGCGCTCTGCGTCATCCTGCTCATCGGCGCGGGCCTGCTCATCCGCACCCTCAGCAATCTCGAAAACACGCCTCTCGGCATGCAGGTCGATGGCCTAGTCGTCTTCGGCGTGAAGCCGGCCCTGCCCTCCATCCCTGAAGGCCGCGCCTTTTATCGCAGCCTCATCAATAACCTCCGGACCCTCCCCGGCGTTGAATCCGTCACGGTGATGGAAGAACGCCTCGGCTCCTGGTGGTCTGACAACAGCGACATGATGGTCGATGGCCGCCTACCCGACGTCCCCAGCGGCGGCTCCCGCACCGTGCGCAGCAACGTCGCCGGACCCGACTTCTTCCGCACCCTCGGCGTCCCCATCCTCGCCGGCCGCGACTTCGCCGACTCCGACACCGCCTCCTCCCCCCACGTCGGCATCATCAACGAAGAATTCGCGAACCGCTTCCTCCCCAATCAAAATCCGCTCGGCCACATCATCGGAGACGAACGCGGCCGCTACACCATGACCATCGTCGGCGTCGTCAAAAACCACAAGTACCGCAGCATCGACGAAGAGCCCATCCCTATGGCCTGGTACGAGTACGCCCAGATCCCCATGATCGGCCCCATGAGTGTTGAACTCCGCGTCCACGGCGACCCCCTCGCCATCCTTCCCTCGGCGCGTAAAGCCGTACAGCAGCTCGATCCCAACCTGCCCCTGATCCGCCCCATGACGCAGCGCGCACAATTCGACACCACCATCTCCGAACACATCCTCTTCGCGCGTCTCGCCGGCTTCTTCGGCCTTCTCGCCGTGGTCCTGGTCGCAACCGGCCTCTATGGCACCCTCGCCTATCGCGTCAACATGCGCACTGCGGAGATCGGTGTCCGCATGGCCGTTGGCGCGCGCCGCTCTCAAGTTGTGTGGATGATCCTGCGCGACAGCCTCGCCCTCACCGCCGCCGGAGCCTTGATCGGCCTTCCTCTCGCCTTCCTCGTCGCCCGCGCCCTCGCCTCATCCCTCTACGACGTCAAACCACTTGACGCCTCGACCTATCTCATCGCAATAGCCGGGGTCGCCACAGTAGCTCTGCTCGCCAGCGCAATCCCCGCTACAAGAGCCGCCAACATCGACCCCATGCGCGCCCTCCGCACCGAATGAATCTCCGGTTTTTAAATTTGCACTTGCTTTTTCCGACGGCCGACGCAGCACGAACCGAGGGTGCCCCATCC
>JANXQR010000268.1 GCA_025353435.1 Acidobacteriota bacterium
AGGCTCACGTAGCCCGGCGGAATGCCGTAGCATAATCGAACAGTCTTTGAGCGAGGTTTTTTGATGAGCGATACGGCTACTACGCCCACGCCGATGAGCGGCGAGCAGATTACGCAGTTGACGCGGGAGACCAACTACGGCACTTGGCGCTTCCAGAAGACGTGGAAGCCGCTTTACATTGCCGATGCCGAGGGCTGCTGGATCACCGATGGTAACGGCAAGCGCTATCTCGATTTTTCAGCGCAGCTGATGTGCGTAAATCTTGGGCACAAGAATCCGCGCGTGATTGAAGCGATTGCCGAGCAGGCGCGGGAGTTGGCGTACGTGGCTCCGGGGTATGCGACGAGCGCGAGGGCGCGGCTGAGCGCGAAGCTGCTGGAGGTGCTGCCGGCGGGGCTGGAGAAGTTCTTCTTTGCGACCAGCGGAACGGAGGCCAACGAGGCGGCTTTCAAGATTGCGCGCATGTACACGGGCAAGAACAAGATCATTTCGCGATACCGGTCGTATCACGGATCGACGACGGGATCGATTGCGGCGACGGGCGACCCACGGCGCTGGGCGATGGAGCCGGCAGGCAAGGCGATTGGTTTTGTGTTTGCGCCCGAGACCAATTGCTATGACTGTCCCATCAAGCACACGTATCCGAGTTGTGGGATTGCGTGCGCGGATTACATCGAGCACATGATTCGCAACGAGAGCGATGTGGCCGCGGTCATCATGGAGCCGGTGGTGGGGACGAATGGCGTGCTGGTGCCGCCGCCGGAGTACTTCCCGAAGATCAGAGAGATATGCGATCGGCACGGCGTGCTGCTGATTGCCGATGAAGTGATGGCGGGATGGGGGCGCACGGGCAAGTGGTTCTCGGTGGATCACTGGGGCGTAAAGCCGGACATTCTGGTGACGGCGAAGGGAATTACGTCCGCCTATGTGCCGCTGGGACTGTGTGCGACCACGAAGAAGATTGCGGACTACTTTGAGGATCATTATTTCTCGCATGGGCACACGTATGAAGCGCATCCGATAACGCTGGGGCCGGCGGTGGCGACGATCGAAGAGATGCAGCGGCTGAAGCTGGTGGAGCGGGCCGCGGAGTTGGAGCCCTACGTGCGGCAGAAGCTGGAGGTGCTGAAGGAGAAGCATGTTTCCGTGGGCGATGTGCGCGGGCTGGGGCTGTTTTTTGCGGTGGAGCTTGTAAAGAATCGCAAGACGAAGGAGCCGTTCAACACCATGCGCGACAAGGTGGAAGGGAAGCCGCTGGTGGTGGATCAGATTGCCGCGAAGATGATGGCGGACGGGGTGGCCCAGCAGGCTTGGGTGAGCCACTTTGTGATTGCGCCGCCGCTGATAGTGACCAAGGAAGAGATCGAGATTGGCATCGATGCGCTGGACCGGCATCTTGGAATTGCGGACGCGCTGGCGACGGGGTAGTCGCGGTGGAACGCGGCGGTTTGGTTTGGGCAGGTTTCGTGGGCTGCCCAGCCGGAGTTTATGGATCGTTGTGCGGCTGGGGCCATCTCTACTGAGGGGTAGTGTGACGCCGGGCTGGCGTTGCGGCCCTTACAATGAGAGGGTGAGCCCAGCCGGCCGATGACTGCTGAAAAAGATCCCCAAAAAAACGGAGTGCAAGCGATTCCCCGGTCTCAGACTCGAGCCCCGGGGCACCCGACGGTCGTGGAAAAATCCGATGAAGTGAAGAATGCGGAAGCGAAGGCCGCGGCCAGGAAGGCGGATGAGGATCCGGTTGGGAAGGTGTACGACTCGGTCCTCGTGAAGCGGCTTGGCAGCTACATCAAGCCATATTGGGTGCAGGCGATTGTGTCGTCGGTGTCGGTGACGTTGAAGTCGCTGAGCGATGTGGCTGGGCCGTATCTGATGATGGTGGGGATCGATCGCTATCTTAAGCAGACCCCGGGATTGGGAACTTCGTGGCTGGCGAAGCGGCTGCCGGCTGATCCGTGGCTGGGGATTACGCGGCTCGCAGAACTCTATCTGCTGGCGGCGTTGTCGGCCTATCTCTTCGAGTTTATTCAGACCTATTTAATGCAGTGGGTTGGGCAGAAGATCATGTTCGATCTGCGGCGCGACATTTTCCGGCACATGCAGAAGCTGCACGTGGGCTTCTTTGACACGCATGCGGTGGGGCGGCTGGTGACGCGGCTGACGTCAGACGTGGACGCGATCAACGAGATGTTCACGGGTGGGATTCTTGCCATTGTGGACGACTTTTTCACGCTGACGGCGATGGGCATTGTGATGCTGAAGATCAACTGGTGGCTGGCGCTGCTGGCTTTCAGCGTGCTGCCGGTGATTCTGATTGTGACGCGACTGTTCCGGAACTCGGTGCGGGAGAGCTATCGACGGGTGCGGGCGGCGATTGCGCGCATCAACAGCTTTACGCAGGAACATATTTCGGGCATGAGTGTGGTGCAGCTTTTCAATCGCGAGGAGCGCGCGTATCGCGACTTTGAGGATGTGAATCGGCTGCACATGATCGCGTTCAAGGATACGATTTTTGCGTATGCGCTGTACTATCCGGCGGTGGATCTGCTGAGTGCGGTAGCGGTGGCGCTGGTGATCTGGCGAGGCGGTTGGAATGTGCTGGACCACGGCGCGGTGACGATCGGGATGCTGGCGGCGTTCAACATGTATTCGCAGCGGTTCTGGCGGCCGATTCAGGATTTGAGTGACAAGTACAACATTTTGCAGGCGGCGATGGCGGCGTGCGAGCGGATCTTCAAGCTGATGGACACGAAGGCGGAGATTGTTAGTCCGGAGAAGCCGCGTATGGGGGATGGGTCGAATCGGATCGAGTTTCGCAATGTGTGGTTCACATATCAGAAGCTGACGGTGGAGCAAAAAGACGCGTTGCATGTGATTGCCGAGGCCGCGAAGGTGGATGCGGACCGGTCACACCTGGTCACGCACTTACTTGCGTTGAAGGATGTGGAGTGGATTTTGAAAGACGTGTCGTTCACGGTGGAGCCGGGGGCAACGATTGCGATTGTGGGGCATACGGGGGCGGGGAAGACGACACTGACGAGCTTGATGATGCGCTTCTACGATGTGACGGCGGGGCAGGTGCTGCTGGACGGCGTGGACTTGCGCGACCTGGATTTGCGGGCGCTGCGGGAACACTTCGCGGTGGTGTTGCAGGATCCGTTTTTGTTTACGGGGACGATTGCGGAGAATATTCGGCTGGGGAATGCGGCGATCACAGAGCGCGAACTGCGGCAGTCGGCCGAGGATGTGAACGTGCTGGACTTTGTGGAGAGCCTACCGGGGAAGTTTAATGAGCCGGTGCAGGAGCGGGGGAACTCGCTGTCGACGGGGCAGAAGCAGTTGATCAACTTTGCGCGGGCGCTGGCGTATAACCCGCGGATTTTAATTCTGGACGAGGCGACTTCGAGTGTGGATACCGATACGGAGCTGCGGATTCGCGGGGCTCTGGAGCGAATGGTGCAGGGACGGACGAGCGTGCTGATTGCACATCGTCTGTCGACGGTGCAGAGAGCCGACGCGATTTTGGTGATGCACAAGGGGCAGTTGCGGGAGATGGGAAGCCACCAGGAATTGCTGGCCATGCGCGGGCTTTACTGGAAGCTTTACGAGCTGCAGTACAAGGACCAGGAATCGCCGGGAACAGGGAACGGCCTTCACGGGGCGGGGTTGGGTACGACGTTATCGGTTCATGGTGCGCAGCTTCCGGCTAATAGCTAAGACCATATCGCTCAGAGGCGAAAGCCTGCGCTGGGTCCATCGCGAGGATCGTAGTCAGAGGCTCACACTTGTTCGACCTCAAGTGGTTGCATTCTTCTGGTTAAGGTCATGCCGTTGATTTGGACTACAGCGGCGACGACGACCCACAGCACACCTGCGTAAGCGAAATACCAGAGAGATTCCTGTGCAGCGGTGATGCGCGGGGGGCTGAGGACAACGAGAGATCCTGTGGAGCTGGCGTGCAGGAGTTGTGCCAGGAGCAGGCTGCCGGTGTTGACGTATACCCAGCAGATGAGCGCACGCATAGCGGTCATGACGGCGGCGAAGGCGAGAAAATAGGCTGCCCAGGAAGCGCCGTGCGGGGTAATTGCGCCGAGGTAGTCGACGACCGGCAGATGCCACAGGCTCCAGAGAAGGCCGAGGATAGTTGCGGCGCGGAGTGGGCTGCGATTGCGCTGCATGGCGGGGAAGGCGAAGCCGGTCCAGC
>JANXQR010000346.1 GCA_025353435.1 Acidobacteriota bacterium
TGCCGACGCCGACGCAGGTCGGAGCCAAAACGACGAGTGCTGACTACACGATGAAATAGCAAACCCTGGAAGCCATCAACGGTTCGTCCCGGGTCGGTCCGGCCTCGCATCAACGAACTCCAAATCTGATGCGAGTGGGCATCTTTCGCACCAAGCCGTCCTTCCGCAGTGCTCCTTCCCAACCGCCACTGTGAGCGCATGAAATTCGTTGAAGAGCTGCGCCTTCTCATTTAACGGATCACCTGCAAATGCCGTTGCTGTGAGCTCAACCAGCGCTTCGTATCCCCGGCGATTGCGACCCGGCGAGACTTCAAGCAGCCGGTGACGTTCAACAATCCGCAGCAGGTACTCATCGGCCATGGGCGCAGGATGGCCCAGAGCGTAAAGCAGAATCGCGTCCGCAGTCTCCGGTCCCACTCCCGGCAAATCCAGCAGGCGAACCCTCAATCGTGCGGAGGGTTCAGCCGCCAGCACCTCGAGCGAGCCGGAAAACTCACCGTCAATCATCGTCACAAATGCTTTAATTGCCGGAGCCTTCCGCGTGGCAAAACCGGAAGGCCGGATCAGCTCCTGGAGTCGCTCCACAGATATCGCGCGAAGTCCCTGCAGCGTGAATGCGTCCGCTGCACGCAGATTCTCAAGCGAGCGCTCCACCGCCTTCCAGGCCGTGTTCTGGGTGAGATACGCCCCGAGGATCACTTCGAACGGTGTCGTTGCGGGCCACCAGGATTGCGGCCCGTATGAGGCGAGCAGTAGATCGTGCATGCGGCGAAGCCGCTCAGCAGACCCCCGCTTGCCTTTCCGCCCTAATTGATCCAGGCTTGGCTGGGAATTGTGTGCAGTTCCAATGACCATTGCAGAGTCCGGGCGCGTGCCGCAGCCCCTTCGGCTTCCATCTTATGCCCCGCACGTTGCAGGGAAATTGACAAAGCCGTGTAGGCGATTGGATCGTACGGATTCAGGGCGGTAAGCGCAATCGCGGCGCCGATGGATTGCTCCAGACGTCCGGCATCGCGAAGGGCTTGCACCAACCCGTGATGCGCGTCAAAGTACTGCTCATTGGAAGCAATCGCCGCTCGAAAGGCCTTGGCTGCTTCAATGGGGCGGGCGGCGGCCAGGAGTTCGCGGCCACGTTGGGAGAGAAGTTCGGCTGCGCGGACATCAGTGGGGGACATCATGAAATTAGGATAGGGAGAGGCTGGAAGGAGTATTTTGCCCTAAATCAAGTGTGACGGAGAGTTCATGAAAAGCCACACCGAATACCTGGAATTTGAGACCAAAAAGCGACGGGAAATGGTCCACATTACCGATCAAGTGGAACAAATCGTCAAGCGAAGCGGGGTCAGGGACGGACTCTGCTTCGTGAGCCCCATGCACATTACCGCCGCCGTCTACGTTAACGACCTGGAAAGCGGCCTCATCGAGGACATCGGCAAATGGTTGGAAGAATTAGCCCCGGCGCGCCCCGATTACAAGCATCATCAGACCGGTGAGGATAACGGCGACGCGCACTTGAAATCGCTGCTATTGCATCACGAAACCACCCTTCCGGTCACAGCAGGCCGCCTCGATCTGGGCACATGGCAGAGAGTGTTTTATGCGGAATTCGACGGGCAGCGGCGGAAGCGGGTGATCGTGAAAGTGATGGGGGTTGAGTAAGGGCCATTTCTTGCATAATAATTTTGGTGCGAGAGGGGGCGGGCGGTTTCCAGTCATTTCGGGATTCAAGTTGGGGCTACTTTTTCTTCTTCTCAGGCTTGGGCACAAAATACCCTCTGCGGGCTTGCACGTCCACTCCCTCGCCGCTCACTTTTACCTTCAGCCGGTGATACGAACCGTCAGATTTGACGTCGTTGAGTGGAAGCTCCAGCACGTAGACCACGTCCGGCCCATCCGTCAGAGTCTTGAATCCGCCCTCAAGGTCGTTACTGCCGTGAAAGAATACGCCGCCAGTCCCGTCCGCGAGTTCCCCCAGGGACTCCTCAGCCATCGTCATTGACGATCTACGCAGGTCAGACTGATAGGGTGAGCTCGCCTGCCGACCCATGCTGGCCGTAATCTCTGTGGTATAAACTCCCCGTGTGTCCAATGCGCTGATCGTCACATTCGACTGCGCGGCAAGGTCCATGAGCCGCGATTCTTCTGCTCGAGCTACTTCTTCTACGGGCAGAAACCCTGGCGATACCAGAATGAGTCTGCGTTCGCCTGGCAGTTTGGCCATGCCCCGAACATAGGTCGAGATTGCAAAATACGTCGCGCGAATATCCTGGTTGCCGAGATTGAGAGCCTGCATCGCTGCGGAGTGCGCCATCCGTTCCGCCACGTCGCGGTCACGTTGCAAATCCAGGCTAGGATCGCAGTTGAAGACCTGCCGAATCGCTTCTCCAGACGCTGCACTGTCCCGGTGGTTCTCCATCAGATCAGCTTGGTAGTAGCTGATATAAGGACAGTCACTAGTGTTGGCACGATACACATTTTGAGGACGGACACTCATTATGCCCTTCCTCAGCTCTGCAGGGTCATTCGAAAAGCCGGTGTTCACCCTGCCTGACGTTGAAACCACCCCAGCAAGGGCCGATCCTGTCAAACCTGCAATCAGTGCTTTCACACCGGCGATTTGCGCATTCGGCAAATCCTCAACGGTCAGATGAAGGTCATCGAACAGGAAGACGATGAATCGCAGCGTGGTTGGTCCCTTGGCCGCGGTCGCCGCTGAAGGCGAGGCTTTGGTGGCTGCTTCGAGGCCTGAATTCGCATTGTCATGCGACTCAACAGAGAATCCTGAAACGTCTCGCTGTTTGCCGTTGTCGAAGACCTTGAAGTCTTCCTTCTTGAGTCCGGCGACCGCGACTCCGTGCCTATCGCGCACCACTACGGGGACCAACACCCGGTCTACGTTGACGCGGATCGTAAGAGCAGGCACCCCCGCATCAGTCGATTGTTGAGTGACGGTTTGCGCAAGGAGAGGACCGAGACCGGAGAGGAACAAGGCTATTGCCAAACCACGGAAGCAGCGCACGCGCATCCTCTCTCCGAACGCATTCGCCAGCCTGAAAACCGGGAGCCGTTCTTAATTACGGATCAACGCGATTTTACTACTCATTGAGCAACGCGGTCTGATCATGCGGCCCTGTGCGGACGGCTCCTCGTTCACGCCAATGCACCTTCGACCGGGCCGTCACTCGCCATCGGTGATCTTGTGCCACGGACCGGTGGGTTTCGGAAACCCCGGCACGGACA
>JANXQR010000376.1 GCA_025353435.1 Acidobacteriota bacterium
GATGGAAGCAGCTGCAAGACCCTTACCCAGGCTGGACACAACTCCGCCCGTCACAAAGACATACTTTGCCGACATAGATGCACTCTCTTCTGTAAGTTTTGGGTTTGGACGTACCTGGTGGGCACAATCAAGTATGACAGAGAATTTGCGGTGAAGGAAATTGTGATTGCGTAAAGATTTCACGAACCTTTCTAAACAACTTAGGTGCGCACATGCGCAAAATAAAAACGATCAAGTTGATTGGATTCATGGGATTGCACACCGGTTTGGGGGAAATTTGTGTTGAATGTGATTTGGAACACAGTGAAGAGTGAAAAGTGAAAAGGAGTGCGGGAATAGGAACAGTTGGCCGGGTTGTGATGTGTGGTGCTCATGAATGGCTCCTGAAAATGCGAAAGGCCCGCGGAAATCGCGGACCTTTTTTGCCTCTATTTCAATGATAGCTGGTTCGGAGAATTAATAATGGATTTTCAAATATATCTTTTCTCATTGTTTTGTGTTGGTTGCAACGATTTCCACAGGTTGGGGGCTTGACAACATTTTTGGAGGGGCCCAGACGGGGTGGTTTAGGAACGAGAGGAGACCGCCGTACAGCGGAATCGTTCCGCCGGATGAGTTGGCAACCGGGGTGGCATGATCGCGGCCGGAGAGGTCGCAGGATTTTCGATCGGGGGCCGCGTTAACCAAAGAGCCGGATCTCATTGGCGCCCTTCGTGCCGTGAATGATATTTGAGGACTTTGATTTATAGATCAGGAGCGATGAGTTTGTTCATCGCAGCGCGACGCGTTAAGTCAAATCAAACGTTTTCCAGCCAAATTTCATGAGGGGCCAAAGCAGATATTTATAGGCTTCCTCGGAAGAATTAAACTCCATTCGCGTGCGTTCATTGTTCGTCAGCTCCACCCAGTTCGGTTCGCGTCCCAGCTCACGTTGGCCGACACAACGCGAGTTCCATTTGGCGGATTTTTCCACCCAAACAGCGACTTCTTCTTCCGTGGTGCCAGGCGGCCGTTCAAAGTCAGATTTTTGATAGTTATGCCGTCGCGCCCAGTTTCTGGCGCACTCCTCCAGATTCACAATGTGCGCTTGCCCCGCCTCGTCAGTGTATTCAAGGGTTTGTGGAGTCACGCATTTGATGCGTGCATTCGCTACGCCAAGCCTGACGATTTTGGGCACCATCTGGCTCCTCCCTGATTGCACTAGCAACTGATTCCCCTGAGACCGTGGCCAACCGCCCGCGGATTTCTGGAAAAACGGCAGGTCGCGCGAGACCAAGCCGCGGATTCCAGAGCACAACCGGGCGAGGAGCCGAATGCGATTCAGCGAGCCGCAGCTTGCCTCTTTGAATTGACCGATGCGGGATCCAACTTCGTCGAATGAACGCGCTTGCGCCGCTTTTTCTCAGGGTGGCCTATTAATACATCGGCCGAGATGCCAAGTTCCTTTCGGACTCGACGGATCATGGCCAACGTTAGCGAGCGCCGCCGAGTCATCACCTCCGAGACTCGCGCGCGGCTTCCAATGAGCGGCTCAAGGCTTTTTCTCGTGAGTCCTTGCTGCTCCATGCGAAATTGAATCGCGGCGATCGGATCGGGTACATCGATGGCATGATGCTTCGCTTCGTATGCGTCAACCAAAGTCGCGAGGATATCCAGTTCTTCCCCTTCCGCTGTGTCGGGTCTGGCTCCAATGAGTTCGGCAATCCTGGCGACAGCCGCGTCGTGATCAGCCTCAGTTCGAATTGGATGAATCTGCATATCGCTCCTTCTGGTACGCAACCTTGGTGACGTCGATCTTGTCGTACTCTTTGTGTGTGCCCAGCCAGATAATCAGCAGGATTTGATAGTGGTAGTTGATTGCTACGATCAGGCGATAGTCATTGCCTTTGATGTTGAATACCACTCTTTCGCTCGAAACGATGCTGGCGGAGCGGAACTGAGCCTTTAGTTCCGCGGGATCCTTCCATGCCCCCTTTTCAACCTCGGCAAACCAGGCGTCAAGATGCTTCTTCACACTTGCTCTAAGCCGGCTATCTACGCGTTTTTTCACGAATCCGTTGAGGGTCGATCGGGCAATGATTCGCACCTGTGAATGATACTACGCTCCCAATTTGGGAGCAAGCAATATCCATTCGGGTCGGATGGTGGCCGACTCGTCACGATGCCGTCTCTTCACCTGGGGTTGCGACTCAGGCTCAACCCTTGGGTGGAGGCATGATCAAGACAGGGCCAATATGTTTCTTGAGTGCACCTTCTTCGTGACCGCTGAGGCAGTGTCGGGCGATGATTCCCCACTTGAAATGAAATTGTGTCCTCGTACCGCTCTCCTTTGAATCAAGCGATGGTCCCCACCCCATCGCCTTTGTTGGCGATTTTCGAGGTCGAGTTATGAATCGGCGAAATTTTCTACGGGCGAATGGCTCGATCTGTGCCGGCTGGGCTCTTAGCAAGGCGTTGCCGGTGCTGGCGGATTCTCCGTCGGCGAGTGGATGGCGGACGTTCGAGGTGGTGACCCGGGTTGAGTTGCTGAAGCCTGGCGGTGTGAGCCACATCTGGCTGCCGGCGCCGCTGATTCGCGACACGGCTTATCAGAAGACTCTCTCGGCCGTTTTCAAGGCGGAGGGTGGAACGGCCAAGCTAAGCAAGGATAAGCAGAACGCGCTCGGCATTGTGTCTGCGAGCTATCCCGCAGATGCCAAGCCGGCGCTGACGCTGACCAGCCGTGTCTCGACGAAGAACTACGCGGTGGATTTGTCTACCCAGGGGAAGGCGGCGCCGGTTTCTCGCGCTGAACTGGACTACTTCCTGAAGCCGAGCCAATACGTGCCGGTTGATGGGATCGTCAAGCAGACGGCGCTGACGGCGACCGCGGGCGCGAACACGGACATGGAGAAGGCGCGGGCCATTTACGAGTGGGTGGTGGAGCATACGTTTCGCGATCCCAAGGTGCGTGGCTGCGGGCGC
>JANXQR010000388.1 GCA_025353435.1 Acidobacteriota bacterium
ACCGCAAGCGGGATTATCGTCCAGGTCCGAATTTGGAATCCGAAGTCGAGTGGCATGGGGTTGGTCCTGGCGGACACGCCCCCACGCAGAGATGACTTCGGCCTGCGGAGTCTGAAACTGCTGCCCTCACCCTTGGCCGTACTGCATTGATTGCCTGGGGATCAGCCGGCGTGGGAGCCGATTGGTTTCTCCAATGCCTGCCAAGAGTACGAGGGAATTGTCGGTCTGGAAAGATGGAATGAAAGGAGAAGATTGGGGTGGAAAATATGCGGCGAAAAAGGAAAACTCGTTACTAACTTGATGCGCAACGTTTTAGGAATGTGAATACCTGTTGAAAGCGTGTGCATCACGACAGGAAAAGCTGCCCTTTTGCCACGAGAACAGTGCTGCCCGCAACGAGAATATCGGTAACCGTGGCCCCTGCGAGTGTTGCAGTCACAAAAATTTCGCTCGGTCGGCCCATCTCCACGCCCTGGCGGATGGGAAAGCGTTCCCCCGATGGAGCAAGGCCGCGCTTGACGAGATAACTGACCGCGCAACCTGCTGCGGAACCGGTGGCGGGGTCCTCGCCGCCGTTGAATTGCATCCTTGCCCTGAACGCATGCCGGGGGCGCTGGTTTTGGTTTGGCGTTGTGGACATGACGAAAAACCAGCGTGCAGCGCGAGCGCGGAGCCAGGTGGTTGCCTCGTCCTGAGAGACCCGCAAGCGGCCGAGTGCCTCAGTCGAGTGCAGGAGCACGATGGCGAAGGGATTTCCGGTCGAGACCACTTGCGGAGGGGCTGAAGGGTCGAGGTCTTCGAGCGACAGGCCGCAGAGACGGGCGACTTCGGAGGGATCGAGCTCGGCGCCGAATTCGGGATCGCGCTGCGTCATCTCCGCGAAGAGGCTGTCCGTGCCGGAAAAGCGTACCGGGATGGGGCCGACATTTTCAGCGAGAGTGATGACGGATTCGCGCATGACCTCAGGCGCCGTGAGGCGGAGCACGCTGGCGGTGCCGAGTGTGGGGTGGCCGGCGAAGGGCAGCTCCTCCTCGGTGGTAAAGATGCGCACGCGGACGCCTTCGGCCTCTTCGACGGACGCGGGACGGCGCTCCACGAAGGTGGTTTCAGAGAGGTTGAACTCGCGGGCAATAGACTGCATCTGCTCGGTGGTGAGTTGGGCGGTATTCATGACGACGGCGAGGGGATTGCCGGCCAGGGCGGAACTGGTGAAGACATCGACAATGAAGTAATCCAATTCGCCGTTTGAGTCAGTGCGGGTGAGGACGGGGCCGTTCGCCATGGATTGATTATGGACGTTCCGGGTTATGATTGGGGAAGCGGCGTTTGATGCGCGACAAGATGGGCAGCGCGCGATCGTCGCAGACTGTAACAAAGCTTCTTGATAGAGCACCGGTGGCGAAGTGGCTAACGCACAGGTCTGCAAAACCTGCATTCGCGGGTTCAACTCCCGCCCGGTGCTCCAATGTTTCAGGGGTCCTTCACTCCGTTCAGGATTTCGCCTGCGGGCTCGGACGCCCGCAATACGGCTCAAGTTCAACTCCCGCAAGGTGCTCCAGAATTCCTTGCACAATCCCTTGGATCTAACGAAATCGAATTGACGCAGAGCCATGCGCGGCGCGCAATTACATTTGCGCGTTGATGGTGTGCGTGGGGCGAACGCGGGCCCGGTCGAGGAAGATGCGCATACGCAGAGCTTCAGAGCGCTGCGCGGCGACGAGGCGGATGTGGCGGCGGATGTGGTCATGGTTATCGAGAGCGGCAATGCTGGACTCGTCAGCGGCAGCATCGTTTTCAAGCCGGGCGATGCGCTCTTGAATGGACCGGCGGAAGCGGGGACTGATCTCGAAAACGTCTTGCCCGTTGAATGAATTGCTCATGGAGTCGCTCCGTATCGGCTGTACAGATTGGGCCCTACAGATGGGCCCTTCAAATGGGCTGTGGGGACATTCGATCTAAAGTTCATTCCGACTGAGCCGATAGTAGCGATAGGTGAGGGTGCGCGCCAGATTACGGGTATTCCGAAATAAGTGATTCTGAAGTAATGGAGTGTCTCGAAAAGAGACAGGGCCGGCGAACCGGCCCTGTCTCTTTGCTGTTGTATTGCTGGTGGTCTCAATGGACGAATTGACACTAAGGGGCGTTGCTGGCCTTGTTGTTGGCGTCAGCAACGGCCAGGGTCACCTTGGTTCCGCCGTCGAGGTGGACGTTCTGTTTGGCGCCGAGCAGCGCGCCAGCCGCGTTGGAGAACGGCTGCCCATTGGACTGGGCCGCGATGAAGACGCCCGGGATTCCCGTGGTTCGAATGTCAACATTGCCCTGGTGGGCGACGACAGCTCCGGCGGGAGGGAGGGCGTTGGGGGTGGAATCCGTTCCGGGGTTGGCTGCTTGAGCGGTGCCCTGCATGGGGGCCTTGTCGTTGCCCATGTTGCCGCCGACTGACCCGCTGGGTGCGCCACCAGAGCTGGTCGATCCGCGAGGAGCGCCGGCAGATCCGCCAGAGGGCATGGAGTTGGAAGCAGCTCCGGAGCCGTACGGACTGCCCGGTGCCGCATCAGAGCCGGCCGCAGCGGAGATGGACTGCAGAACCGACCGAATGGGCATTGTCTGGCCGCCCTTGAGCTCGGCCTGATCGAACTGAAGGGTGACCTTGGAGTTCTCGTTGGACTTGTCGTGAGCCAGGACTTCGGTGACGTGGCCCGTGATTTTGGACCCCTTGGGGATCGCAATTCCGTCGGCAAATGTGGCATTCTCAGTAGTCTTGACCACCACCGCATCGCCGGCCTTGGCATTCTTGCTGTCGATCTTGTTTTCGAGTTCGCCGCTGACGGGGCGAAGGTCGGCGTTGTTGATCTGTGTGGCTTCAGCACGGGGGGGAACGGCCTCCGCCGGAGCCGTGTCTGCCGGAGCCGTGTCCTGGGGGACCGGGGCGGTTTGCTGGGGTGCATCAGGTTGTGATGGTGATGGGGTGTCGGGAGCTGTTTGTGATGGTGATTGAGTGTCGGGAGCGGGCGAGTCTGGGGGTTGCTGCGCCGCAAGCGAAATGCTTGAGACGGCGGCCAGAGCGATGGCCGGGATGAGCAACTTTAGATTCTTCATAAGGATAAACCTCCGTTGAATCGACCCCTGCACTGCGGCAAGGGAGACCAACAGAGATAGTTGCAAGGTGGGAGCAAATGGTTGCCGTTCCGTCAGGTGTTCCGTGAACTACGGAAGGAAAGGCTGTTCACGAAGCGAATATGGAAGGCGCCGCATTCCTTCCAGTCCGCGGCGCCGGATTCAGTGATTTTGTTGTTCAAATTACCGGGTAGTGGCGGCCGAGACCCCGAGCACCATCTGCGTTCCACCATCGAGGTGCACATTTTTGCGCGAGGCCGACAGCGTGCCGGAGGTCGCACCGGTGGCGTCGCCCGCCAGCATCAGTCCAGGAATGGCAGTGGCGTGAGCGGCAAGAGCACCGCTGCCCGCAGCGGCAGTTTGCAGTCCGCCCGCGGCGCCGGCGGAAACTTGTCCGGAAGCGTGACTGGCAGCGCCAATGGCACCATCGCCAGCCGACGCGACGCCTGAGTCAGCGACACTGCCGGTGGTTCCCAGGGACCGGGTTGTGCCGCCGGCCATCCCTCCTGCGCCGCCCGCTAGGGAGCCGGCACCGGATACTGCACCGCCGCCCAGCCCGCCAAGGCCGCCGGACGATCGACCGCCGCCAGCGGACCGCATACCGCCACCCAGCGAATCCTCACTGTCGATAGAAGCGGCGGCGACGGGAGGCGCGATCGACTCGATGACGGAGTGGATCGCCATGGTTTGGCCACCCTTCAACTCCGCACGGTCAAACTGGACGGCGAGAGAAGAGTCCTGGCTATCTTTACTGTGCGCACGCACATCTGTGACGTGACCCACCAGGCGGCTGCCCTTGGGGATAACTGCTCCGCTGGACGTGCTTGCTTTCTCGGTGGTTTTGACGATGACAGTGTCGCCGACCTTGGCGGACTTCGAGTCGAGTTTCTCGACCAGTTCACCGGCGACCGGCCGCATGTCAGCCGTTTCTGCCGCGGAGCCTGACGCCGAGGCTTGAGCGTTTGCGTTCACGTCTGCGGATTGATTTGCCGAGGAGCCGGCGGCGTTAACCGATGCGCCCTGCTGCACATTTGCATCGGCCTGTTGAGCCAGAACGGGGAAACTGGAGAAGATCACCAGCGCGACTATCAAGCACTTGCTGAATTTCATAAAAACCCTCCGTCATTGGTACTTTAATTTTTGGGTAACGGCGAACCGAGCGTTGTGAATTTGAATTGCACCCCGTAGTGTGCACGTCGTGTTCCAAAGTCGACGAGCCCCAAGGCTCCGACCGCAAGTCATGTTAAATAAAGCAGATAGCAACGACGACCCGCAAACGGATGCAGGTTTCCCAGGCGCGAATGGGGCGGCGACTGCTGGAACTTCACACTAAGTTGGTCAATTTTTCCCCAGAGCGTGAACTTTTGGGAATCCCCTGCCCTTCCAACCCGGCGCGGTCAGAATGGATTCTGCACGCGAACGCCTCTGGCTACCTGTCTGGCTCATCGGGGCTGGGCGCGTAGTAGCCTTTGCGGACCTGGGCGTGGGTGCCCTCCCCGCAGGTGACCGCAAGCTTGCGGAAGGTGCCGTCATTCTTGACGTTGGTCGAAGTGTACGACCCCACGTATTGGGTGCGGAGCTCGTCTTGAATTTGCTGGAAGGCGGCTTCGAGT
>JANXQR010000425.1 GCA_025353435.1 Acidobacteriota bacterium
CGCCGACGAGGCCGGGGACACCGAGCAAAGAATCGCTGCGCAATTCGAGAGGATCGCAGAAACTGTCGTCGACGCGGCGAAGAATGACGTCGACCTTATCCAATCCATCAACCGTTTTGAGATACACGCATTGTTCACGCACGGTAAGGTCAGCGCCTTCAACGAGGGTGAAGCCCAGGTAACGCGCGAGATAAGAATGCTCGAAGTAGGTCTCGTTTTGAGGACCCGGTGTCATGATTACGATGCGGGGATTGCTGCACTGCGCAAGGGCAGTAAGGGCATCACGCTGAGCGCGGAAGAACGGCGCGAGGCGCAGAACGTTGGAACTGCGAAAGACAGTGGGTAGAACGTCGGAGACGATAGTGCGATTTTCGAGGGCGTAACCGCTGCCGGAAGGGGCTTGCGTGCGATCGGAAAGAACCCACCATTGACCGTCTGGAGAGCGGGCGATATCGACGGCCAGCATTTGCAGATAGCTCGAAGGTGGAACGCGCACGCCGACCATGGGACGGAGAAACGCCGGGTTGGCGTAAAGAAGCTCAGCTGGGAAATGTCCGCTATGCAGCAGCTTTTGTTCGCCATATAGATCTTCAAGAATCAGGCCGAGCAAGCGCGCGCGTTGAATGATGCCGCTCTCAATGTAGCGCCACTCGTCGGCGGAGATGAGGAAGGGAACGATGTCGATTTGCCAGGGACGATTGGCGCCGAGCGGGTCGCTATAGATGTTGTAGGTGATGCCGTTTTCGCGGATACGCCGTTCAGCGCGGGCGTAACGGCGGCTCAACTCCTCAGGGCCGATGGCCTGAAGGGAATCAACGAGGTGCGACCAGTGCGGGCGCGGCGAGACCCCGTCGACCGATAACTCGTCGTAGGAATCCCCGTAGCGCAAGGGGATTTGATAGAGGTCCGTCATGTGAGGCGCTCCCCGCTTGCATGCGGCTCCGCGGACTTTGGCGGCGGCACGCGCAGGTCCAACGTTCCGGGGAAGACAGCGTTTGTTTGTTCCGGCGGGGGCGCGGTGCGATGAGGCGCGGATGTGTTGACCTGGAACCGCTCGAGACGCCGCTTTTCGGCCTCCGCTGCGTCGACCGGATTGCCCTCGTACACGCGGCCATCCGGCGGATCCACATGATAAATGCACTGCGCGATTGAGCGGTTCATCCAGAGATCGATTACTTCAAAGACCAGTGGCGCGTGCACCGGAATCGTAGGGTGCAGTGTGCGGGAAAGGTCGCGGGCGCGAAACCGAATTCCAGCCACAGAGACTGCGGGCTCGGCTGTGGTTTGCAGCGGCACGCGGCGGCCGTTGCATGAGACCAAATAGCGTGAATCGGTGGTCAGGCCGGATACCTTCACCTGAATTCGCTCGAGCGATGAGTCTACGCTGCGAACGGTGCGGCCGGAAACTGTCTCCTCCGCAAGGACGTTCCATGGCTCGAGAGCGCGTCGCAATTCAAGCTCGATTCCATCGGCCGCAACAGACCCAATCTTCGGAAAGCGGAATTCCAATTGGGCCGCAAACCACGCCTCTTCAAAGTTGAAGCCGGACCGGCGCAAGTACCCGAGGACTTCCGCAAGGTCACGCTTAACGAAGTGTGGCAACAGGAACCGATCGTGCAGCGCGGAGCCCCATCGGACAAGAGAGCCCTCGAATGGAGTCTTCCAGAACGCGGCGACCAATGCGCGAACCAGGAGAAGCTGCAGCAATCCCATGCGCATGTGAGGCGGCATTTCGAAGGCGCGCAGTTCAAGGAGGCCGAGTTGCAGCCCCTGACCCTCCGGCGGAAAAAGCTTGTCGACGCAGAACTCGGCGCGATGCGTGTTGCCGCTGACGTCCGCAAGCAAATTGCGAAATAGACCATCGACGATCCATGGCGGGACATCACCGGAGGGGAGGTTTTGAAATGCGAGCTCGAGTTCGTAGAGGGTGTCGCTGCGGGCTTCATCCACGCGCGGATACTGGCTGGTGGGGCCAACGTAGGTTCCGGAAAAGAGGAACGACAGCGACGGATGATTCTGCCAGAATGCCAGCATACTGCGCAGCAAATCGGGGCGGCGCAGCAGCGGGCTATCCATGACGGAGGCACCGCCAATCACGATGTGACTGCCTCCGCCTGTGGCCTTCTGCACCCCGTTGTAGTCGAACTTTTCGGCGGTCAAGCGATTCTTGCGCGCTTCTTCGTCAAGGATTGTGTTGATCTCTTCGAGCTGGTCCCAGTTGCTTGCTGGGGGGAGATTGATTTCGAGCACGCCAGGATCGGGCGTGACGCTGAACGAGCGCAGGCGCGGATCGTGAGCCGGCGCATAGCCCTCCACCAACACCGGCATCATGAGGAAGCGGCACGTGTCTTCGACGGCGTTGACGAGGTCGAGATAGTCGGCAAGCACCGATGAATAGGGGAGAAAGACGTGCATGCGTCCGTGCCGGGCTTCGACACACAGCGATGGCCTGATCAGTTCGGGCGCCGTTTCTGAATCGCGCAAGACCGCGGGTAATGGATCGGCTTCGGGATCGATGGCAAATAAGTCCGTGCGTCGCGACAG
>JANXQR010000456.1 GCA_025353435.1 Acidobacteriota bacterium
CTCTTTCCCGCAACATGCCCGGTGACCCAACTAACAACAACCTCGAAGGAGTCCCTATGACGTGTCTCGTGCGTATTTCCGCCACGGGAGTGCTTTGCGTTGCAGCAATCTTCTCTGCTGCGTTTGCGGGCGCTCAGGCCACTACCCAGCATTACACCCAGACCAATCTGGTAGCCGACCTGCCCGGCGTGGCTGCGGTCACCGATCCCAATCTCGTGAACCCATGGGGGCTCGCGCGCTCTTCGGGTGGCCCTTGGTGGGTCTCCGACAATGGCCCAGGACTCTCCACTCTCTACAACGGGGCAGGCAAGATATCGCCGCTTGTCGTCGCCATTCCCCCATCCGACCCTGCCAGCCCCGGCGGAACACCGACGGGCGCAGTGTTCAACGGTGGAACAGGATTCACCGTAGCTCCGGGCAAGCCCGCCTTATTTATTTTCGTCACGGAAGACGGCACCATCTCCGGATGGAACCCTGGCGTTAACTTAGGCAGTGCAATCATGGTGGTGAATGAAAAGCAGAAATCGGTCTTCAAGGGCGCTACGATCGCCACTGTTGACCTTTCAGCCGGAGGCTCAACCAGCTATTTATATGTGGCAGACTTCCGTAGGGGCCGCATTCAGATCTTCGACACCAACTTCAAGCATGTAAAGGTGGATGACGAATTCGAGGATGACGAGCTGCCCAATGGGTACGCCCCGTTCAACGTTCAAAACATAGGCGGCAATCTCTTTGTAACTTACGGTCTGCAAGACGCAGCGAAGCATGATGAGGTTGACGGCGAAGGCCTGGGTTTCGTTGACGTCTACTCCCCGACCGGCAAGCTGCTTCACCGTCTTGAACATGGACAATGGTTTAATGCGCCGTGGGGACTTGCCCAGGCATCCGGCGATTTCGGTGCGTTCAGCCACAGTATCCTTGTGGGACAATTCGGAAGCGGAGAGATTCTTTCGTTTAACGCGGTCACGGGGCGATTCGAAGGCCGTTTAGAGACCGCCTCAAACCAGCCCATCACGATCGACGGCCTCTGGGGTCTTTCATTCGGGAACGGAGCGAACGCCGGTTCGGCTACAGCACTCTATTTCTCTGCGGGCTCCAATCATGAACAGGACGGGCTGCTCGGCATGATCACCCCCGTCGAAAACCCACAGGGGAACGATCGATAACTTTTCGAGTCGGTCTTTTTGCGGCAGTTGATAATCGGTGGGCCGGCGCATAATCCGCGCGCCCACCGATTGAATTGAGATAACCTGGTGGAACATTGTTGAATGGCGGTCGATCATCTGGCCAAAACAGCCCCACAACTCAATCAGGGACCCTCCCAAGAACGACCCAATCCCCGACTATCGCAGGTAATGTGGATTGAGGGCGAAGAACGCGCCTGCGGCAGATGACGTTGGCCCATCAGGCAGAGTTCCAACGCTACTTGAAGAAGGCTCGGCGAGAGCAGTTTCTGGCCGAGATTGACGACGCTGTGATGCCCTGGGCGGACCTGCTGTTGCTGGCTGCGCCGCACTATTCGAAGGGCGAGATGGGCCGTAAGCGAGTAGGTCTCGACATCATGCTTCGGGTTTCATTGTTATTCCGCACGAGGCTTTAGAGATGCGGCTCCCAGCCCTTTTCGTAAGTGCGACTCCAACCTTTTGCTGCTTCAGCATCATGAAGAATCTTGCCATCAGAGGAATCCAGATCCAGAACACGATTGGTCTCCCACGCAACGTTGGAAAGCTGCAGCATGGTCACTGCCACGTTGCCCACCTCGATCGGTGCGTTGAGCTTTTCGCCTTTCTTGATGGCAGCGATGAAGTTGGCGAAATGGAGATCGGTCATGGAGTCGCGCCCGGTCAGGTCCGTAGACGAAGTCTGTTCCTTCTCCGTTCGAACCTCGTCGGTCTTCTTTCCATTAAGGTCATACAGTTCGTATCCGTCGCGGTCCACCACCACAGTTCCCGTGGTGCCCATGATGGCCGAGCCGCGGTCGCGACCATAAAGCTTCATCCCCTCGCAGCACTTACCTTCCCAGCTGAGCATTTTGTCGGGGTAGTTGAAGTTAGTAACCAGCGTGTCGTAAAACTGCCAGTCGTCGGTAAAGTGATAGCGGCCACCGGAAGCGCTCACGCTTGACGGATAGTCGACTCCCAGCGCCCAGCGGCACACGTCCACTTCGTGGGTGCCATTATTCAGAGTCTCGCCGGTCCCCCAGGTGCGGAACCAATGCCAGTTGTATGGCTCCACATTGTCCTTGTATTCCTGGCGCGGGGCCGGGCCCTGCCACAGGTTCCAATCGAGTTGGGGCGGAACGGGTGCGGTCTTGCCCACGCCAATCGATTTGCGAACGTTGGAGTACCAACTCTTCGCGTAGTAAGCTCGCCCGATCAGACCGTTGTGAATCTTGTCGACGATCTCAATGGTGTGCGGTGAGGAGCGCTGCTGCGTTCCCATCTGAACCTGCTTACCGTACTTTTGCACTGCCTTAAGAAGAAGAGCCCCCTCGCCAGGATTATGGCTGCAGGGCTTTTCAACATAGACATGTTTGCCGGCCTGCAGGCCCAGTATCGCCATCGGCGCGTGCCAATGGTCGGGCGTGGCGATGGTGATCGCATCCACTTCCTTTGCCGAGAGCACATTGCGGAAGTCCTGCTCCTGCCTGGGCGCTTCGCCCATTTCCTTCTCGGTGTCGGAGGCGAACTTCTTCAAAGTATTGGTATCCACATCACACACGTGAGTAATACGTGCCCCACTCTTGTTCGCTTTCAACGAGGAAAGGTGCGCGCCCGCACGGCTATGAAGTCCAATGACTGCGAAGTTGAGGCGATCGTTCGAGCCAAGTATCTGGCCGTAGCTCTTTGCGGTCGAAGCGATCGCGAGGCCAGCCGATCCAAGTGCAGCATCATTCAGAAATGTGCGTCGAGTGATCAATGTGCTCCCCTTAATATCTGCCTGCCCTGCCGAATTGCAGCGCGAGCAGCCCAAGCAACAGTCAGCTGTGAACGCCTCGTGCTCGAGTCTGTACACGATTCAAGAGGCAGTCGCAATCGATGTTACTCCGTCTCAACCACTCTAACTTCCCGAATCGACTTGCAGGCGCCTTGGGTGAAGCGCGTCCCATTGCATAGGTCCGCGACTTCCGTCGTTTCTTAGAACAATGATTCTGATCGTGTCACTTGGCATTATCGTTTCACTGGATCTCCATAAATGATGCCTCGGCCGTGCGTGCCCACGTACACGCGGCCAAAGATCCGCGGATCACCGGCAATCTGCAGCACCAAGCCCCACTGATGCTGATTGTCATTGATACGCACCCAGGTACGCGCCTCATCGACAGATCGAAAGATTCCGGGGAGCCCTTTCACCGTTCCCACCAGGTAGAGCGCGGGGAAGTTCTTCCCAGGCGCCGCCATTCCAAAACCAAAAGCATGGACTTCGTCCACGCCGGTCATGCGACTGAAAGAGATTGGGGCCGATTGTGAAATTCCTTCTGCCAACTTCGCTCGGTAAAGGCCATCCCATGCGGCGAACCACAAGTCGCCGCCGTGCCCCGGCGTTGCATAGAGACGATCCTGCCCCCCGCGGGCGTCTCCCCGGCGTGTCGCAATCTCCGGCAGGTTCGTTGGCGCCCCACTGAATGAATCGGCATCGTCGTCACTGCGGAAAAGCATGTGGTCTGCAAGCGAATAAGCGTAAAACACATGCGGATCCAGCGCATCTGCAATCACGCGCATGCTTGAAGGTAATCCGCCGGCAGCCCTCCATGTCTTTCCTTGGTCGTGACTCACTGATGCATCTGGTCGATCTCAATATCGAACAGCCAGTGAATCGACGTCGGCTTCACGTATGGCGCGGCTGTGTAGTCAAACTGGCCGCCGCCTGCGAAGATCGGCTTCCAACTCGTTCCTCCATCGACGGAGCGAAATATTTCTTCCCCGCCGGACGAATAGCGGTTATAGCTGCTAGCAATCAGGCTGCGCGGATTCAGCGCGTCCACGGCCACGGCGGCATAGCCGAACTCTCTCGTGCCCGCAGCCGGATGGTCAGGCGTAATCACAGTCCACTTTCCGGAGTAAGTGTCGAGTTTCCACACTGCCCCATTGGTCATGCGGCTTGGTCCAGGCACGTTGCCGTAGGCAATGTAGAAGATACCGTCGCTCGCCAGCGCGGCTCGCGTCGGCCGATATTGAGTTGGCTCTCCGTCAACTTGCTGCCACGTTGCGCCCGCGTCGCGAGTAACAAACAAATTCGGCCGGCCAATCAGAGAAACGCCCACATAAATCGTCTGGCTTGGTTTACCCGGCGCGGTTCCGTTCCCTGCGAATTTGACGAAGATGATGCCGCTACCGCAAATCGGCATGCGTTGCCAATGCTGCTCGGGCGCCTCTCCCGCAATTGGCGCGGGCTTTTGCGGTGGCGCTTCCGTTGCGTCTGGGAAACTCGTAACGCGCGACCACGTAGCGCCTCTGTCTCCGCTGTGCCAGAGCCCGTCGTGCCGCGTGCCAAGGAATAAAATCCGGCCATTCTGCGGGTCGACGGCCAGGCGTTCGCCATTGCCACGCCCGTCTTCGTTGCCACCAAACTTGAACGGCACGTCAGCTCGCTGAAACGTGTGGCCACGATTGATGGATCGAAGGATTGCCCCGTTCGGCGTGTTGGGGTTCGTGTAAGTGTTGCACGCAAGGTATACACGGTTCGGATCCGACGGATCGACCGCAATCGACTCGACCCCCATCAGGTTCAAGTCCTTGTGCGGTAACCAATCGAGAATCGGCTGCCACCGTTTCGTCGCGAAATCCCAGCGGTACGCCCCTCCCATGTCTGTGCGCGCATAGCGAACATTCGCGGCAGTGGGATGAAAAACGATCCCATCTACAAACCCACCGCCAACAATCTGTACGTTCTTCCACGAATAAGGCGCTTGGACGGGCTTCTGCGCTGCGCACAACCCAATCGAACAGAACAGTCCAATCGTGATTGCAATTCGGCTGTATGCAAACGAAGGCAAAAGAGAGAAAAGAGTCAAAGAACTGCAGTTGGTCTTCATGGCGGTTCCCTTGAAGTTAATCGATTCAAGCACGACGATAATTCTAGCGCCACGATCTCTGCAAAAGTGTGCGGTCGGACACGGCCCGCGCAAGCAATGCATCAATAGAGGCCATTTGCGGAAGCCACTTTTCGCACCGCAGCCTTGGTCAGCGCACTCGGTCAGAGCGCGCAGAACGTGTTAGGATTCACCCACATCCGCTGCCTGGCTGGTTGAATCCCCGATAACATTGAGGCACTTATGCGTGTTGCGATTTTCTTTTGTTCCGCCCTGTTGAGTTTGAGTTCGCTCGCAGCCCAGGTGGCGTCGAGTTCGACAGCCGTCCGTGCCGAACCGCAGCCCTTTGACATCGTGATCGAAAGCGGTCGTATCGTCGACGGCACGGGATCGCCATGGTACTCCGGCCAAGTTGGCATTCGCCAGGGGTACATCGCCGCCATCGGCAATCTGAATGGAGAGCCGCGCCGCCAAACTATCGACGCGCACGGTCAGGTGGTCGCTCCGGGATTCATCGACATGCTCGGACAATCTGAATTGACCATGCTCGTCGATCCGCGCCTGCCTTCAAAGATTTATCAGGGCATCACTTCTGAAATTACCGGGGAAGGAAACTCCGCTGCGCCGATCAATGCTGCCATGATCGCCAGCGATCGCGCCGGCTATGATCACTTGAAGATCACGCCCGACTGGACCAGCCTTCGCGAATACTTTGGGCGCATTGAAAAGCAGGGCATGGGTATCAATCTCGCCAGCTACGTGGGCGCCACCAGCGTCCGCCGCATGGTGCTGGGCGATGCCGATGCGCAGCCCACTCTCGCGCAGCTGGAGCAAATGGAAACACTCGTCGATCAGGCAATGCGCGATGGTGCAGTCGGCATCTCGACGGCCCTGCAATACGCGCCGGCACCCTACGCCAAGACGGATGAATTGATAGCCCTGGCGAGTGTCGCTTCGAAATATGGAGGCATCTACGCCACCCACATGCGAAGCGAAGGCCCCGGCGAGACCGACGCCATTAGCGAAGCGATTCGCGTTGGGCGCGAAGCCCACATTCCTGTCGAGATCTGGCATCTTAAGGCCGCCGGCAAAGCCAGCTGGGGCAAGATGCCGCAGATCGTCGCGCAGATCAAGGCTGCCCGCGAGGCCGGTGTTGACATCTCCGCGAACACCTATGCCTACACCGCTTGGTTCAACACTTTCTCCGCGTTCATTCCTCCGTGGGCCCACGATGGCGGCGACGCAAAGTTGGTCGAACGGCTCAAGGATCCTGCCACGCGCGCCCGCATTCGCGCGGACATGCTCTCAACGACCGGCACGTGGGATAACGAGTGGCAAGAGATTCCAGGCCCCGAATCCATCCTGATCGCCGTGGTGCAAAATCCGGAACTGGTCCCGCTCCAAGGCAAGCGCCTCTCTGACGTCGCGGCACTTTGGCATGAAGACGCCATCGATGCCCTCTACGACCTGCTCATTAAGGACAAAGCATTCACTGAAGTGGCTGTATTCGGCATGAGCGAGCCTGATGTGGTGCTGGCGCTCAAACAGCCGTGGGTCTCCATCGATAACGACTCACAGGGAACAGCGCCCGACGGCCTGCTCGGCCAGGAACACCCGCATCCGCGCGCCTACGGAACCTTCCCCCGCATCCTTCGAAAATATGTTCGCGAAGAGCACGCGCTCACGCTTGAAGATGCGATCCGCAAGTTCACTGCACTGCCCGCGCAGCGGATGCGGTTCACCGATCGCGGCGTTCTCAAGCAGGGCATGGCCGCTGACGTGGTGATCTTCGATCCCGCCAAGATCAAAGACCTCGCCACGTTCCAAGAGCCTAACCAGCTCTCGCAGGGTATGGACTTCGTGATCGTGAACGGCGTCCCTGTGATCGCCCAGGGCAAGATGACCGGCGCTCTTCCCGGCCACGTACTGCGCGGCCCCGGCTACCGGGAACACTGATCGACAATTCTTTTTCACGCATTAAAAGACACATAGTAAACTGCGGCTCAAACCCATGGAGGCCACCGCACATGGCAACCCAGACCCTCAATCCCAAGGTCGACGCGTACATCGCCAACGCCAAACCGTTCGCTCAGCCAATCCTTATCCATTTGCGCAAGCTCGTCCATAAGGCTTGCCCAAAGGTTGAAGAGACAATCAAGTGGAGCCGGCCGTTCTTCGAGTACAAGGGCGCCATCATCGGCAATATGTCGGCGTTCAAGGAGCACTGCAGCTTTGGCTTCTGGGGTCAGGAAATTGGCGAAGTCCTGCGTCAGGCAAACGTGGTGCAGAGCGACGGCATGGGTACACTCGGCCGCATTGCGAGGGTCGATGATCTTCCGCCTCAGAAGGCACTGCTCGATTGGATTCGTCAGGCCGCCAACTTCATTGAGACCGGCAATTACACCAGCCCCATTGCCGCTCGCAACAGAGTCGTCAAGCCTGCAAAAACGGCAGTCGAAACGCCAACAGAATTCGTCGCCGCACTCAGGAAGGACAAGAAAGCCTCAGCCGCTTTCGCCGCGTTCAGCCCCAGTTGCAAGCGCGAGTATATCGATTGGATAGTCGACGACAAGCGCCCTGAAACTCGCGAGAAACGCATCGCAACCGCTGTCGAGTGGATCGCCGAAGGCAAAGAGCGCAATTGGAAATATCAAAACTGCTGAAGGCCGACGTCACTGATACCAGAAACACAAAAAGCCTGCCGCAAATCTCTCCGCGGCAGGCTCTTCTTCGTTCCGATTCAGCTCAATTAATTCCGGTTGCGCGTCTTCGCCAGCAGGCGCAGTATCTCCAGATACAGCCACACAAGAGTGACCATGATTCCGAATGCGCCATACCACTCCATGTATTTCGGCGCGCCGTAGTTCACGCCGCTCTCGATGAAGTTGAAGTCCAGCACCAGGTTCAGTGCGGCAACTCCGACCACAATCACGCTGAAGACAATTCCAATCGTCCCCGACCCGTTCACTGACGATAGAAACGGCACATGGAAGAATCCCAGAATCATCTGCAGAAAATAGAAGAGAGCGATGCCGCCCGTCGCTGCAACCACGCCAAGCTGAAACTTCTGCGTCACCTTGATCAGCCGAGAGCTATACGCCAGCAGCAGCGCCGTCAACGTTCCGAATGTGAGCGCAACAGCCTGAATGGCAATTCCTGGATAGCGCAAATCGAACAAGGCTGAAATGCCGCCCAGCACCAATCCCTCGAGGAGCGCATAAATCGGCGCGGTCACTGGCGCCCACTCCTTCTTGAAGGTGGTCACGATTGCGACGATGAAACCACCAATCGCACCAATCGCCAGTAGCGGCGCGATCGGGCTGATATCGCGCGTCTCCATGAAGCGATACCACGTCCACGCCGCGGTCGCAAATGCGCAGATCAACAGAATTCCTGTCTTGTTCACGGTTCCGCTTATCGTCATTCGCGCGGAAGCATCAATCGCTCCGTAGCCGTACCCGCCACCTCCGGAAACTCCTCGAAACGTGTTCTCGCCAAGCGCAGGATTTGAAGTCTTCATCAAAGGCATTGTTGTATCTCCGTTTAACTTCCCATTCGTTAGATGATCAAGCGAGGCGCAGGATTCGCTCGTGCCCCACCCTCAATTCCGGGGTTCCGCGAACGGCGGAGCGACCGCTCACTGCTTTCTCAGCCCCAGCGCTTCCACCACCGCCTGATCCACCTTCGCCGGCTGTCCGTCTTGCTTATAGACGACTCCAAACCCGCCGCGGTAATCCCACATCGTCCAGCCAATCCCGTCCGCCTCGAGCGCCGTCCTCACGTCGTGCAGCCAGTTCATCCGCGATGCATGGTCGGTTACCCGCCGGTACACGCCAAATTCATTACACAGCAGCGTGACCCCATTCTCTTTGCCCCAGGCCGCCACGGCATCGATTTGCAGCCGGATGCGATGCGCATCCCAGTGGTCGAGCCAGTAGTGCTCGAAATCGTAGCGGTCTCGCGCGTCCGGAACCTGCTTGATCAGCTCATCCATCGAGCTCTCCGTTGCCGGATACGGAACGTCGTGCGTGTACTTCCACCAGGACGATCCCCATCCCGCTCCCTGGTGCGTAAACGAGTGCGGCTCATAAAAATGGAAGGTATAAATCACATTTCCATCGGGCAACGGATGCTGCGTCAGCAGGTCGGCAATACTCGAATAATTCGGCCCCGTCGCAATGATCGTGTTCTGCGGGGCGGCCGCTCGAATCGCCACAGCAGCAGTCGCTTGGATGCCCCCCCACCGGCTTCCACTGGTTACCTCTGGCTCGTTCATGATCTCGAAGAAAATCAGGTCAGGATTGCGAGTTGCGTAGTGCGTCGCAAGCTTGCGCCAAAGGGTCGTGAATCGCTCAATACCCGCGCTATCGGTGCTCACCATTAGTTTGTAGTCGGGTTCGGGATGGACATCGATCTGAACTGCCAGCTTGTTCGCCAGCATCGTGTCCACTACATGGTCGAGCCGCGCGGTGAATTCGGCGTTCAGCCCCTCGCTGTTCCGCGGCTCGCGCTCCAGCGGTGCCGGATCAATGCTCAACCGCACGCTGTCGAATCCCAACTTCGCCATCAGTGTAATATCCGCATCGTCGATGTATCGATTCGTGCGAGTCGCTGAGTAGTCGATGGCCGACTGCGCAAACCACTCTGAAGCGTTAATTCCGTGCTTCAAATGTTGGGCGCGAGCTGAAGCGGTTTGCTGGCCAGCCGTCCGATCCTGCGCAAATACTGGAGAAACCACGAAAAGCAACAAGGCGGCAACACGCCCAAGAGGCATAGAAGAGGCTCCAAATACTGAAGGTGGACAACCGTCCAATGTACTACGCCGTGCACAAAGAAAAGCGGCCCCCATATCGGGAGCCGCCGTAAACTGAAATGCAGTTGCCTATCGCGACGCGGTTGCCACCAGGTTTTCGTTGCCTTCCGCGATCTGCTGAAAATTGGTACGAAGATATTTGTGCGGATTTACCTGAACCATGTGCACGCGGACTTCATAGTGCAGATGCGGACCGGTAGAGCGGCCCGATTGACCTACATAGCCAATGATCTGTCCGCGCGAAACATGTTCGCCAGCCACAACTGCCATCGACGAAAGATGCCCATACAGGGTCGACACGTCGTGTCCATGGCTGATTATCACTTCGCGGCCATAACCGGAGCCAAACGCCGCACTCATCACATCGCCATCTGCCGCGGCACGGACCGGCGTGCCGTAAGCGGCCGCAATATCGATTCCAGCGTGGAATGCACCCTCACCGTTGATCGGATCCTGACGCTCGCCAAAGCTCGAAGTTACACGACCCTCAAGAGGCCATAACGATGGAGCGTCGGCAACAATGGTCCAGTCGACTCCCGAGCCGGACCTGAACCCGCTTTCTAACGCCCTCGACACCCGCCCTGACATGGCCTGGTTGCGCAATGTGTAAAACTCGTCGAGCGCAGCCTTCACATTTTGTGGATTTCCATCGTCGCATGCAACCAGCGCTTCAGGAGTTGGGGCAACCGCGGTCTTGGCGGTTTTAGGCCCAGACAGCCGGCTCTGGCGCAATCCGTATAAAGCCGTCACTTCGTTTGCCAACGCACCCAGGGAGGCAACCTGTACATCGCGATCATGCGCAATCTGCGCCATCTGCGTGTAGTTCTTGCGCAGCGTTTCCCGCTCCTGGCGGACCTGGTTGAAGTTCTCGGTCTTCAGGAGCATTCGCGTATACGAGCCTGCCAGCCCCACAATTGTGAAGGCTCCAATCAAGGCAGCCGCCAAGAAGCCGTAGGCATAA
The DNA here is from genome assembly GCA_025353435.1 of Acidobacteriota bacterium. Lineage (GTDB taxonomy): Bacteria > Acidobacteriota > Terriglobia > Terriglobales > Acidobacteriaceae > Telmatobacter. Next base: position 10,807 of record JANXQR010000456.1, read on the forward strand.
TGCAGCGGCAGCGGGATCTTGCGAACCCGACCATCTTCATCCCTGGCAACGAAAAGAATGTAATAGCGTTTGCGATTCATGCGGTTCTCTCGGGCCTATATCGTCAGGCGCGCAATTCGCCGTTACTTTTCGACAAACAGCAAGGTTAGAGGCCAATCGGCCAGAGGTTGATAAATGGGCCGGCAAGTGCCCGGTTGATTGGATCGTTGGTTCAGGCTAGCAATCTCAATTGCGCGAGGTCAACCAAAAATGAGCCTAAACCCTCTCTTCTGAGCGAACAAAAGGAGAAAAATGGCCAAATTTCCGCCTTTTTGCCTCCCATCGCCTATCCTCGATTAGGTTAGATGGTCGCCAAGCCTAAAAAGCCGAAAAGCCCCGGCGGTGAATTGGACATTCTGCGCCGGATTCGCATTTTTGCCGGCACGCGCAGTGGTGGCGTCCGGCTCGGCATCGGTGACGATTGCGCAATCCTGAGAGCCAAACCTGGCGAAGAGATCGCTGTCACCACGGACCTCAGCATTGACGGCCGCCACTTTCGACTCGGATGGCATCCGCCAGAAAGCGTCGGCCATCGCACCCTGGCCCGTGGCCTCAGCGACCTTGCCGCCATGGGCGCGCGGCCCCTGGCAGCATTTGTCTCGCTCGGGCTTCCGCCGAGCCTCACTTCCTCTTTGGGGCGGCAAAAGCCATGGGTCGACCGCTTCTACAACGGATTTCTCTCACTTGCCAATACCCACAAAACCCCGCTTGCCGGCGGCGACCTGGCAGAGTCCCCCCTCGCTCTTGCTGACGTGGTGCTCCTCGGTGCGGTGCCCCAGGGCCGGGCCATGCTCCGCTCTACTGCCCGCCCCGGCGATGTGCTTTACGTGACCGGTTCGCTGGGCGGCGCGGCCTCAGCCTTGCTCCAGCTCACCGCGATCACCGCCAATCACCCCGAATTGGCGTTTCCTCGCAGGATTCCCACCCGACTAGTTTCTGTTCTCCAACCCCATCTCTATCCAGAGCCACGCATCGCGCAGGGCCTCCGGCTCCAGCGCCGAAGGATTGCCTCAGCTGCCATTGACGTCAGCGACGGCCTATCCACCGACCTTGCCCATCTGTGCGAGGAATCCGGTGTCGCCGCCGAACTCGACGCTGCTTCCGTTCCCATCGCACCGGGCGCATCGCTCGACCAGGCGCTCCACGGAGGCGAAGACTATGAATTGCTATTCACCGCCAGCCCTGCCGTCCGCGTTCCCCCTGCAATTGCAGGCGTTCCCCTCACCCCGATCGGGCGAATCGTCCGCCGCCGATCGGGATCTCCCCAAATTTTGCTCGCCACCTCCAAGGGCCAAGTGCCACTCGAGCCGCGCGGTTGGGAACACTTCTCTCCCCAATGAAGGTGCCATTTGAGTAGGT
>JANXQR010000530.1 GCA_025353435.1 Acidobacteriota bacterium
TGGAAGTGGACCGGCCAGCCCTACGCTGACGCCCTGGTCAAGTCCGGCGACGTCATCTACGTTCAGTTGTCTGACACTATGGCGGGTAGCTCCCTCCGCGCCGCCCTCGAGCAAGACTCCGGCGCGCAGGGCGCAATGATGGCCATCGACAACACCAATGGCGACGTGCTGGCCATGGTCGGCGGCCGCGACTACGCGCTCTCCGTATTCAACCGTGCCACCCAGGCCGAGCGCCAGACCGGCTCAAGCTTCAAGCCCTATGTCTACACCGCCGCGATCGAAGACGGCTCCAGGCCCGATGACAAAATCGTCGACGGACCCGTCAGTTTCGGCAGCTACACACCGCACAACTACGAGAACGACTACAAGGGCACGATGACGTTGATCAACGCCTTTGCGGAGTCGCGCAATATTCCCGCGCTAAAGCTCGCTGCGCATGTCGGCATTCACAAGGTCATCGATCTCGTACATCGGTTCGGCGTCACCTCGAACATCCCGGCGTATCTGCCCGTCGCTCTCGGTGCTGCAGAAATCACCCTCGAGGAGCAGGTCGCCTCCTACTCCGTCTTCCCCAACGACGGCCTCCGCGTGCAACCGCGCCTCGTTCGCAAGGTGTCGAACTCTGATGGCATCACGCTCTGGGAAGATCCGCCCGAGGTCAAGGAGGTCATTAGCCAGCAGACCGCGCGCACCATGATGACGTTCCTGCAGGCTGTGACCGCGCACGGCACCGGCGCCGCTGCCGCGCAGCTTAACCACCCGTTAGGCGGCAAAACCGGCACCACCAGCGACTACACCGACGCCTGGTTCCTCGGCTTCTCGCCCTCCGTCACATGCGGCGTCTGGGTTGGGTTTGACAGCCGCGAATCTCTCGGCGAAAAGGAAACCGGCGCCAAAGCCGCTCTGCCCATCTGGATGGCGATCATGAAGCAGGCCATCGGAGGCAAAGACAACGAGCACTTCCTCGGCGACGACGGCACGGAGAAAACGCCGCTGCTACAGGCGAGGTTGGAAGTGCCAGCCAAGCCCGGGATGCCTGCGAAGAGCACAGTTGCAATGGCCGAAACCGCAAAGCCCCGCATACCGAACGCATCGTTTCTGCCGTATCACTTTTCGCCGGCTCACAGTGCCGTTCCCACATCATCAGCTTTCACGAAAGCTCATGTTGTAGCGGCTCCGGCGAAGTCCGCACCCGCCCCCATCGAGAGGCGCATCGTCGCGTCTCAGATCAAAACGTCGCTTCTGAACAAGCCGGCTCTTCCCTCCCCGGCTCACGACGTCAAGCCTCACGCGGAAGCCAAACACGCCATTCCTCAGGGCAACTAACTTTCGGACTTACCTGGCAACCAATCGAAAATACCGCTTCGCCCGATCCACATCGTTGAGTATCTGCGCCTTCAGCAATTCCACTGTCGAATACTTCTCTTCATCGCGCAGCCTCATCAGAAACTCATGCTCCAGCGGTGTCGTCTCATCCATCTCCACCGGCTCGAAGTTAAGAATGTGCGTCTCCACGCTGAATCCAGCGTCCGTAAATGTGGGCCGATTCCCCACGCTTGTCACCGCCTCAAAACACCGTTCCCGAATCGTCAGCCGCGTTACGTAAATCCCAAATCCCGGCAGCACTCCGCCATATTCCGCAAGGTTCACCGTCGGCACCAACAGCCGTGCACCCACGCCTCTGTCCCGCTTCTGCGTCGATCGCACTGCAAACGGCCGCCCCAGCATCCATCGCGCGCGCTTCACATCGCCAATAGCCACCGCCGCACGCGTCGCCGAGCTCGATACCTCCAGCCCGCGCACATGCACGGCCTCATGCACGGTAAGGCCAAACCCAAACTCCGCGCCAAGCTCAGCCAGTTCGCGAACGCCCGCCTCGGCCTTGTGCCCGCAGCGGAAGTTCCCGCCCTCATGCAACCCGCGCACGCCGAGCGCATCCACCAGCACCGTCTGCACAAACTCGCGTGCCGTTAGCCGCGCCAGCGCCTCGTCAAAGCGCAGCACCACAATCGCATCCAAGCCCGTTGCCGCAAGCAGGCTCAGCCGATGCTCCATCGGCGTCAACAATCCCGGCGCTTCCGCCGGCCTCAGAAATTTATCTGGATGCGGATCGAACGTTATTGCCACGGCGCGCATCCCGCGCCCGCGCGCCTCTGTCACCATCGCGCTCAGAATTTTTTGGTGTCCGCGGTGCACGCCGTCGAAGTTTCCAATCGCAGCCACTGACGGACCAAACCCCGCCGGTACCTCCGCGATCCCGCGATAGATCACACTCATGACGAGCTACCCGCAACGCTCTCCACCGCATCGGGCAGCCGCACCGCCACCTCGAGCCCGTCGTAGCCCATCGCCACACCCTCCGGCAAAATACGGTTGGTCTCCTCGTGCCCCAGCTCGTGCGCAATGTGCGTCAACCAAGTCTTATGCGCGCCAATCCGCTTGGCCCATCCAAGCGCCTGCTCCAGCGTGGCGTGGCTGGGATGCGGCTTGTGCCGCAACGCCGGCAGAACCAGCGTTTCCAGCCCATGCAGCAGTGCAAAGCTTGACTCCGGAATCGCGCTCACGTCCGTGAGATATGCCATATCGCCAAAGCGGAACCCCGACACGTCCATCTCGCCATGCAGCACCGGCACGCGCACAAAATCCACCCCGTGCACCCGCGTCACGTCGCCCAGTGGCTGCATCTCCACGCGAGCCCTGTTGATATAAGTTGCCGACGGCGCAAACGTGTAGTCGTAGATCCGCTCCAGCACCGCCGCCGTCTCCGCCGACGCAAATAGCGGTATCGGCCCGCCGCTGCGAAACGCCACAAAGCTCAGCGGCCGAAGATCGTCCATTCCAAAAATATGATCGGCATGCGAGTGGGTATAGAACACAGCGTCGACATGGGTGAGTTGGGCGCGTAACGCCTGTTCGCGAAAATCCGGGCCGGTGTCGATCACGACCACGCGCTCAAGCTCGCCAGTCGTCCACCGCACCACGATTGATGGCCGCAGCCGCCGGTCCCGCGGATCAGGCGACGTGCATACCGCACACCCGCAACCCAGCGTGGGCACCCCCATCGAGGTGCCCGTTCCCAGAAATGTAACCTTGCCTTCCATCGCTGTCAGCGCGTCACTTTCAGTGCGTCACTACTAGTGCATTGCCCTCAGCGCTTGCCGGGCTTGGTCGGCGGGACAGGCGGAACGCCCGGCATCGTGATCATGTTCGTCAGTTCGAGGAACGCCATCCGCGCTTCAAACAGCACCGCCTGCAGCATGCGATCCTCGGTCGGCGACAGATTCCCCTTGGTCTTCTCCGCCAGCACTCCCAGCAAATCCACCGTCTGCTTGGCGCCCAGAATGTCTACCCGCGGCCGCTGACCTTCCTGCGTGCCCGCACCCATCTGAATCATCGCCGACACATAAAACTGCTGCACCAGCGCATCGAATGTCACCGGCGGCTGAGGTCCTGCAGCCGGGTTCTGGGCCCGCACCAGGTCCTCGAGCCGTTGCGACGAAGCATCATACGCGGACTTCTGCTCGCGGCTCTCTTCAACCGTCGGAGGCGGCGGCATCGGCACAAAGCCGTCCGGTTCGCCCTCCGCAACTTCCGGCTCTGACGTCACCAGCTGCGGCCCGCGCGCCGGTTCCGGCGCAGCCTCAACAGCCGTCGCCGCAACAGGCACTTGCGTCGCCGCACTCTCCGTCGCCCGTTCCTCTTCCTCGGCCTTGTACTTGCGGCGATCAATCACTTCAAACTTCGGGGTATCGCTCATGGTCTCCGTTCCCTGCTTCTTCCCAACTGTTCAAAACGCCGGCGGCCCGCTCCTCAGCCTTGCTGTACCGGCTGCATCGCCCGCTCCATAAGTCAACGGCCCGTTCTTCACCTCGGCCTCGCCGCGCACCATGCCCAGCGCAAACCGTCTCGCTCCCGATGCCAGCTGCAACTCCGCGGCGCTCGTCACATTGCCTGCCGCCGCGCCATCAACCATCAATGCCGCACCCACAGGCGGCAAAGCTCCATCAAGTTCAAGCGACCGCAAATGCCGATGCACATTCCCGCGCGACCGGATCCGTTCCACAATCTCCTGCCCCAGGTAGCAGCCCTTATCAAAATGCAGCGACCGCATCTGCGACGTCTCTTGCGGGAGGTCGCGCTCCATCATGTCAACGCCGTACAGCGGCATTCCCTGCGCCACCCGGAACGCCTCCACGGCCGCGCAACCCACCGGCACCGCGCCACCTGTCATCAGAAATTTCCACATCTTGGACATCGAATGGTGCGAGGTCCAGATCTCGTAGTCCTCGCCCACCTCCGAATATCCGCGCCGCACTCGCAGGCTCATCCCATTAAACTCCGCCCGCGCGTGCATCATCGGCCCAGGCTGTACGGGCAGCCCCAGCCGGCCCAGCACTTCACCCGCTTTCGGACCGGTCAGCCCCAGCGCCGTTTCTTCTTCGCGCGTAGCCAACTCCACATCGTCCATAATGATGAACCGCTCGAAATGCGTCAGCAGCCGGTCCAACTGGTCTACTGCAATCTCCAACTCCAGCGTGTCGCCCTTCCGCCACACCGCCAGGTCACCCTGGATGCGCCCCTGCGCATTCAGCACCAGGTTCCAAGCCCCGGCATTCCCTGCCAGGTCGTTCACGGTGTTCGTCACCATCCCGCTCAGCCAGCGGAAACGGTCCTCGCCTCGCACCTTGACCCGCCGCAGCCAGCCCAGATCATGCACCGCCGCCCCATAAACCAGAGCCTCTGTTTCCACCGGCCGTGCGTCCAACTCACGTGGGGTTATCACCCCGCGATAAACTGTCGTCTCCGGCTGTGTTTCTCCGGATGCAAGCCACGCGGTCAGTGGAGTGGCGATGGGGGAAGCGGCAAGAGCGATATCGGCCATGGGAAGGTTTGGGCAGCTGGGAAGCGAATATTTCCGCGCATCTCCCGGATCGCCGCATTTTAATTATAGCCTTCAGAGCATGGTTGGCGCGTTCGTGCCCGGTTATATGAAAGAGTAAGGAGATCAGATGATAAAGAAGTTCAACCCACTCCGCGCCATCATGACAGCGGTCTTATCCGCCGTCCTGGCCGCCTCATGCGCCCTCGCCGCGCAGCCGTCCCCCGCCCCTGATCCCCAGACTCCCGCGCCCGGCGCCGGCGAAAAATCCCCCAAGACCCCCCCTACCAAAATCACCCCCGAGCAGGCCAAGCAGCTTTTCGCCCTCGTCGACGAGCTCATGAAATTCTCCTCGCAGGAGACCGGCCTCCCCATCAAAAGCGACATCAAGCGCCAGCTCACCAGCCGCGACGAAGTAGAAAAATTTCTCAAAGAAAAATTCGCGGAAGACGAAGGTGCAAAACGCCTCCAGCGCGGAGAAATTGTCCTCAAAAAATTCGGCCTCCTCGATCACGACTTCGACCTCAAACCCTTCCTCCTCATCCTCCTGACCGAGCAGATCGAAGCCTATTACGACTCCAAAACCAAGACCATCAACATGCTCGACTGGATCAACATCGACGAGCAAAAATCCGTCCTCGCCCACGAACTCACCCACGCCCTTCAGGACCAACACGTCGACCTCGAAAAGTGGAGCGACCAAACACCTTCAGACGTCTCCACCACCTATCGCGAGGACATCGATCACCTCGCCAAAGACGAGATGGACACCGCGCGCGATGCCGTTGTCGAAGGCCAGGCCACCGCCG
>JANXQR010000553.1 GCA_025353435.1 Acidobacteriota bacterium
GCAGGCACGTCCACCGGCGGCACGCAAGCCAAGCGCTGGGGCCGTGTCGGCGACTCGCCCATCATCGGCGCCGGCACCTACGCGTCGAATCAGTCTTGCGCCGTCTCCGGCACCGGCACGGGAGAATACTTCATCCGCCTGACTGTGGCACGCGAGGTCTGCGCCCTTGTGCAATACAAGGGGATGAAACTTCAGGACGCCGCCGACCACGTCATCCACAAGCAACTCCAGAGACTGCACGGTGATGGCGGCCTCATTGCAATCACCCCAGACGGACAGCTTGCATGGAGCTTCAACACCTCCGGCATGTATCGCGCACGTCTCGTCGAAGGCGGCAAAATCCAGATCGGCATTTACAACGACGAACCGTAACCTTAGGCCCATCGCAGAATGAAAGCGCGCACCATCTCCGTTCCCGATCTCCTCGAACGGCTCGAATCACACTATGGGCCGCAGGAGCCTTGCTGGCCCGTCTATCCCTACGAGTTCCTCATTTGGTGGCATTGCGGTTACCCTGCCAGCGACGACCGCTGCATGCGGGGATGGGAATCTCTCAAGCGCGGACTCGGTATTCAGCCCGACCGCATCCTCGCTGCATCTCAGGCGCAGTTAGCTGAAGCGCTGAAGCCCGGCGGCATGGTGCCCGAACTCCGCGCAATGCGGCTTCAGCAAATCGCCCAGTGCGTGGTCAATGAATACGGCGGGCGTCTCGATTCGCTGTTCACCGGGCCCATCGCAGATGTGCGCAAAGCTTTGAAGCGTTTCCCCAACATCGCTGACCCCGGCGTGGACCGTATCCTTCTCTTCGAGCGCAAGGCTCCAGTCGCCGCGGTGCCTTCCAATTGCCCTCACGTGCTGGTCCGAATCATCCACGGCCAGGAGCGGGAGGACTACGGCGTCACCTATCGCGAAGCACAATCAATCATCGAGTCCCAGCTTCCCGAGCAATTTCAAGCCCGCCAGCGCGCCTTCCTGCTGTTGAAGGCGCACGGCCAGTCTATTTGCAAACGAAAGCCGCAATGCGATCGCTGTCCTCTGCAAAGCGATTGCGCGTATGCTGCTGGAGTCACGCGCGGCGGAAGGCTGCAGAATTCGTAATGAGGGCACCCCATGGCGCTGAAATTCACCACGTCTTATCTCACAGACTCAATCGAAGTGCTCCGCTACTACAAGAAGCTCGCCGAGCGAGCCATGGAGCAAGTCTCCGACGAGCAGCTTTTCGCCGCTCTTGATTCGGAAGCAAATTCCATCGCCATCATCGTCAAGCACATGACCGGTAACATGCGCTCCCGCTGGACCGATTTCCTTACTGCCGACGGCGAGAAGCCGGACCGCAATCGCGACGGCGAGTTTGTTGATCCTCCTGCCACCCGGGTAGCGCTGATGGCCGATTGGGATGACGGCTGGTCTCGCGTCTTCGGCACCCTCGAATCGCTCTCCGAAGCAGATCTCATTCGCACCATTACCATCCGTGGCGAAGCCCACTCGGTGATGCAGGCCATCAACCGTCAGGTCGCCCACTATCCCCACCACGTCGGCCAGATTGTTCTTCTTGCCAAGCACTTCGCCTGCGAGCATTGGCAGTCGCTCAGCGTTCCGCGCAACAAATCCGCAGAGTTCAATCGCAAGGTCGAAGCAGGCGAGATCAGTCAGCGCTGAATTCCCACTAGTGCCGGCCAGACTGACACCGAAATTGAGTGTCCATCGCACAAAATAAAGAACGGACAGGCCCATTCGACCTGTCCGTCTCGTTCTTCGCTTTTGCTGGAATCCTTACGGCTGCGCCTGTGGCGCCTCGCCACGCGCCTGGGCCTTCTGTGCAAGCACCTTGTGCGCATTGTCCTCCAGAGCCTGAGCCTCGGGCAGGAACGTCAACGCCTTCTGGATCTCAGGATCCCAGTCCGCCATCGTCCTCAAACCCTGTAATTGACCGAATTGGCTGGTCATCATCTTTTCCTTGATGCTTACCTTTAGCCAATCTGCATTATCGGTGAAGTCCTTTTCTGTCCACACAATGCTCTTGCTGGTTAGGAACGCCTTGAAATCCGCCAACACCGCGTCATCTACCTTGAAATCCTTGTCGACGGTGCGGTTGGCCAGGTAGCGCGGAGCAAAGTGGAAGAACGCCGCGTGGAACAGCAACTCCTCCTGGAAATGGTTCGACTTGATCGACTCGATCTTCTCGTCCGGCGTAATGCCACCGCCGCCATACACCGTCCGCCCAGAATCCGTGAGCTTCACTTCGCGATTCGAGGTGTCCGCCGGCTGCGCTCCAGCATGGTTGTAGTAGTAGTCGTACAACGAAACGCCACTGTAGTTCCGCTGGATCAGCCTTCCCGAAGGCGTGTAGTAGTGATAGGTCGTCAACGCCAGGCCGGTATTTTCGCTCAGGTTGTACACCGTCTGCACCAACCCCTTGCCAAATGTCGTCTCGCCCACAATCAGCGCCCTGTCATGATCCTGAAGCGCTCCGGAGACAATCTCCGCCGCCGATGCCGTGTTGCGATTCACCAGCACCACGATCGGGAATGCCTTGCCGTCGTTACCGTGCGTTGCCACGTAGTTCTGATCCGGATAGGCTCGCCCGCGCTGGGACACGATTCCCTGCCCCTTGGTCAGCAGGTGGTCGCAAACCTCCACAGCCTGGCTCAGCAATCCGCCTGGGTTCCCGCGGAGATCGAACACCAGCCCCTTCAAATTCTGGAAGCTGTCCACCGCGTCCACAACCTCCTGTGCAGTCGTTTCCTGGAACTGCGTCAGGTGGACGTAGCCA
>JANXQR010000574.1 GCA_025353435.1 Acidobacteriota bacterium
GTCGAAGAGCTGGAAGCCCTCGCTGACGTCGAGGCGGTAGTCGAGCTGGCTGTGGATGACTAGGGTGGGGGTCTTGAAGTTTTTGGCGTAGAGGGACGGAGACCATTTGCGGAATTGGTTTTCGCTATCGGGTTTGCCGTAATAGTCCCAGGGATTGCCTTTGAATTCCCAGGTGTTGAACCAGTCTTCTTCGGTGGAGCCGAAGGCGGATTCGGCGTTGAACATGCCGTCGTGAGAGACGATGCATTTGAAGCGCGTGGTGTGGCCCAGGATCCAGTTGGCCATGTAGCCGCCGTAACTAGCGCCCAGGGCGCACTCGCGGGACTTGTCGATGAAGGGGTAGTGCTGTTCGGCGTAGTCGAGGCCGGCCATGAGGTCTGTGTAGGGCTTGCCGCCCCAGTCGCCGTTGACGCCGTCGACTACTGCCTGGCCGTAGCCAGTGCTGCCGCGGGGGTTGATCATGACGACTACGTAGCCCGAGGCGGCGAAAAGCTCGGCGTTCCAGCGGTAGGACCAGGAGTCGCCCCATGCGCCTTGGGGGCCGCCGTGGATCAGGAATTTGAGTGGATACTTTTTGGCGGGGTCGAAGGCTGGGGGCTTGATTAGGAAGCCCTGGAGCTTGGTTTTGTCGGCGGCGGGGAACCAGAAGGATTCGATCGGGGCTAGGTCTAGTTGATTGAGGAGGGCGTCGTTGAGGTGGGTGAGGCGAGATTCCTTCACATCGTTGCCTATCACTTCCGGCATGCCGGGAGGCGATACGAAACTGCGGAGCATTTGACCGACCAAGGCGGTATCGAGAGCCGCCACCTCGCCAGGTGCATTGATGGTCATCCGGGTGACAACTAACAGCTTTCCGTCGCCGGTGGGGAGCAAGCTGCCATATTCGCCTTCCTTTGTCAGCTGGGGAATCAACTTATTGCGCAGACTCACGCCGTTTAGTCCGATTCCATCTATCTCATAAACCTGCGCTTCACCCTTGTCGCCACTCGTGAAATAGATGGCGTTGGAAGACGCAGGTCCCCATGCGAATTCGTCGACCCAGTTGTCGAAGTTTGGGAGCAGATCCCTGATAGTTTTGGCGGAGCGGTCGTAGAGGACTAAACGGAACTTGTCGCTTTCGTAGCCGGGGCGGGATTGGCTGCGCCAGGCAATGTATTTGCCGTCGGGGGAGTAGGCGGGGGAGAAGTCGCCGCCGGGACTGGTGCTGATCTTGACCGGCTTGGCTGCGGGGTCTGTGAGGTCGAGGGTGAAGATGTCGGCGTTGGTGCTTAGGGCGGGTTCGGGGTCGAGGTTTTCGGTGAATGCTAGTTCTTTGGAATCGGGGGAGATGGAGAAGCCGCCGTCGCCGCCGAGGGAGAAGGGCGGGACGTCGTGGGGGTCGTTGGGGGTTAGGTCGCGGAGTGCGCCGTTGTCGACCGAAACGATGAAGAGGTGGGAGCGCTTGTCGCCGGTGAAGTGGTTCCAGTGGCGGTAGAGGAGGTGGGTGAAGAGCTGGGCTTTGACTTTGCTGGCGGCTGCGGAGGCATCGCGGGCGGCGTTGCAGGCGTCGCCTGTGGTTGGGTTGGCGGGGGTGATTGTGGGGCAGTCTGGGTAGACCGACGAGGTGAAGACGATGAACTTGTTGTCGGGGGACCAGCGGGCGTTGTCGGCCTCCGTGGAGATGTTGGTGAGCATGCGGGGATTGGTGACGGCGCCGGTGGCGGAGTCGAAGTCGGCGAGGTAGATTTGCTGCGCACCGGACCGGCTCGACAGGAAGAGGATGCGCTTGCCGTCAGCGGCGAACTGCGGGCCGCTGTCGCCGGGCTTCGTCTCCGCGAGTGGCTTGGGATCACCGCCTACAATCGGCTGGATGAACAACTCGGGCGTCTTGCTGTTCTTGGCAAGGTCCACGGTGGTGACGCTGTACGCGAGCCATTTGCCGTCGGGGGAGACTGCGGTTTCGCCGAGACGCTTCATGGCCATGAGGTCGTCGAAGGTCATTGGGCGTTTTTGCGGGGACGCGGCAGGAACTACGAAAGCAAGAACAAGAAAGGCTATTGAGATGTGGCGCATGTGTTTCCTTCTGCCAATGCGGCGAAGGAAAAGTGTACAACGGCGAGTGAACACCGAGCAGTGAACAGTGGACAGATTAAGGCTGTCCTCTCTGTTCACTGTTCACTGTCGTCTGTTCACTGCTTGTTGCTGTATTCGTCGCGAAGGCGAGTTTGCCGGCTCACCATTGGGATCGCCACGCCCTGGATGTAGACCTGCTTGACGTCGGTGCGGACGTCTAACGGGTCGCCGTTGGCGATCACTACGTTGGCCATCTTGCCGACGTCGAGGGATCCCAGCTTGTCGCCGAAACCGAACATGTCGGCTACGTTTTGGGTGATGGCTTTTAAGGCTTCGTCATAGGGGAGGCCGTAGGCTACGGCGAAGCCCGCGGCGTAGGGCAGGTTGCGCGAGGAGTGACTGCTGGCGGGGCCGCCGGCGTCGGCTGACGAGATGGCGATTTTGACGCCGCGTTTGGCAAGCTCCGCGGGAAGGGTGAAGACGGCGTCGAAGCGTTCACCGGCGCGCGGCGAGTCGTAGATGGAGCCGATGATGACGGGGACGTGGTACGAGGCGATCCTGTCGAGGATGTCCTGTGTTCCGGTGACGTGGTTGAGGATGACCTTGAGGTGGAATTCCTGCGCGAGGCCCATGACGACTTCAACGTCATAGCCTTCATAGACGCCGATGACGACGGGGCGCTCGCCTTTCAAGTAGGGGATCAGCGCTTCCATTTTCAGATCGCGCTTGGCCTTCTCGTCCTTCTTTGCATCATCCTTTTTTGCTTCGCCCTTCTTTGAGTCGTCTGTCTTCGCATCGTCCTTCTTTGCGGGGGCATCGCGCTTGGCCAGATAGTCCTGCGCGTCGAGGAAGTTTTGGCGGAGTTGGGTGATGAGGCCCATGCGGGTTGACGGGAACGAACTCGCGCCGGCACCGCGACCGCCGCGGCGGCGCTGCTCGGCACCGTAGTTCATGGCGAGGGCAACGTCACGGCCCATGATCATGTCGTCGCGGTCGCGTCCATAGAGCTGGATGAAGATGTCCTGGCCGGCGATGGTGTCGCCGGTGGATGGTGCGACGACCGCGTTAGTGACACCGTTGAGACGCGCGACGGGGATCAGCTCGGTCTCGGAGTGGAACGCGTCGTAGACATGCATGTGGGGCATGATTTCGTCGGAGCGTTCTTCGAGGTCGTTGGACATCTGGTCGGCGCTGATTTCAGTGAGGCCGAAGTTGGTTTCGGGATCGATGAGGCCGGGGTAGACGGTGAGGCCCTTGGCATCGACGATCTGCGCGCCGGTGGGAATGGTGACTTTGCCGGCTTCACCGATGGCGGCGATCTTGCCGTCGGCAAGGATGAGAACGCCGTTCTCGATGGTGCCGTGGGAGACGGTGAGGAGTTTGCCGCCGGTGATCGCAATGACTTTCGGTGCTGGGGTGTCGGCGGCGAAGAGTGCGGCTGATGCCGTCAGCAAGGCCAACAGTGAACAAAGAGTTCGCACCCACCCTAGCCGCAAAAACAAAGGCGCGGCGAGGGTGGGGCACCCAGTTTTAGAGAATCGAGAATCTGAGAAGTTCATTGGCCGTCCTCCTCATCGTCGGAGCCGAAGCCGCCGCCGTCGTGCATGACGCCGTTGAAGTGAGTGGTGCCGAGGCCGGGGAGAGTGGCGTCGAAGAACAGGTCGCCGTCGATGTAGACCTTCTGGGCGCGCGCGTAATTTGAGAGCGGGTCGTGATTCCAGAGAACGAGATCCGCATCCTTGCCGACATCGATCGAGCCGGTGCGGTCGTCAACGCCGATGATCCACGCCGGGTTGAGAGTGACCATGCGTATGGCTTCATCTTCCGTGGCACCGCCATAGTGAACCATCTTGCCGGCTTCTGAATTTAAGCGGCGAATGTGGTCGTCAGAGTCGGACTTGAGCGCGACCTTAACGCCTTTGCGCATGGACATAACGGCGTTCCACGGAATGGCGTCCCATGCTTCGTCTTTGAATCCCCACCAGTCACTAAAGGTTGCGATGGCGGTTTGGTCGGCGGCAATCTTCTCGGCCACTTTGTACATTTCGAGGGCGTGATGGAAGGCGCGAATCTTGTAGCCGTACTCGTGGGCCATGGCTTCTTCCGTGAGGAATTCGTCGGCACGGTAGCAGTGAATCTGCACGTAGAGTTTGCCGCGGAGAACGTCGGCTAATGCTTCGAGTTTGAGGTCGCGTTTGGGAACTGATGCGTCCTTGTCGCCTTTCTTGACCTTGGCATCGTAGGCGTCCCAGTCGGCCATGTAGTGCTTTGCATCTTCGAAGGCCATGCGCATGACTTCGAAATTTCCCATGCGGGTGGAGGGGAGCTGATCGCGGCTGCCGTAGACGCGCTTGGGATTTTCGCCAGAGGCGAACTTGATGGAGCCGGGCGCGTTGGGAAAGAGCATGGCGTCGCGATCGAAGCCGAATTTGTTTTTGATGACCACGGCCTGGCCGCCGATCATGTTGGCCGAGCCGTGCAGCAACAACTCAGTTGTCACGCCACCGGCTAGGGCGCGATAGAGATCGGCCGAGCGGTTATCGAATGCGTCGATCATGTGCATGGACGGTGTGACGGGGCTGGTGGCCTCGTTGATGTCGCTGTCGAGCGCGGAGTGTGAGTGCGGATCGATGATGCCTGGGGTGAGCCACATGTTGGTTGCATCGACGACGGTGGCCGAGGCGGGCGCATCAACGGTAATGCCGACGCCGGCGATTTTTCCAGCGTAAACCCAGACGGAGCCTTTGAGTATGGTGCCGTGGCTCGCAGTCATGACTGTCGCGTTTCTGAAGACGATGTCGGCCGCCGCGGTTTGCGGTACGGTTTGCGCGGCGGTTTGCGCGGCGGCGGGGAGAGCGGCGCAGAGCGCGGTCAGGATCAGGCATGCCGCGAAACACGACACACGAAGTGGCCGTTGCAGATGCATTGAGGGTTGCCTCCGAAAGTTCAACAGCGGATAGGGATGATCGCGCGAGCTTGCGTTCGCGAGGACGGGATGCGCGTAGATTCCTTGGCGGGATGCTACAGCATTTTGTGGGAATCGACTACTGGAGAAATGGGGCCGGTTTCAGGAATGATTCGAATCGGATTCGGAGCGACGCGCGGCGAGGATGGCGTCGGCGATAAGGGCGGCCTCGACGGCAGGACGCACGGTGTGGACGCGGACGATGGAGGCTCCATGGAGAATGCTGGCGACCATGGCGGCGATGCTGGCGGCTTCGCGCTGTTCAATGGGTGAGGGCGCGTTGCCGTGAAGCGGGGCGAGGGTGTGGCCGAGGAAGGATTTGCGTGAGACGCCGGTGAGGAGCGGGCGGCCCAGGGCGAGGAGTTCGGGCTGGCGAGTGAGGAGCGCGTAATTTTCGCCGAAGCGTTTGCCGAAGCCGTAGCCGGGATCAAGGGTGATTGCCTGGGTCGGGATGCCGGCTTGCTGCGCGGTGGCGAGGCTGGTGGCGAGGCCTTCGCGGACAAGGGCGATGAGGGCGTCGGGAGCGAGCTGTGGTTGGGTGCGCCATTCTTCAGGGCGGCCGCGGGTGTGCATCAGGACGATGCCGGCGCGAGCTTCCGCGCATGCGCTGGGCATGTTGGGGTCCCATGTGAAGCCGCTGACGTCGTTGATGATTTCAGCGCTGCCGGCGAGGGCTGCGCGAGCCGTGGAGGCTTTGTAGGTGTCGATGGAGATGATCGCGTTAGGGCGAGCCCTCAAGACGCCTTCGAGGACGGGGAGCAGGCGGGCTTGTTCTTCGTCAGCAGAGACAGCAGGAGCGTTGGGCGAGCCTGGTGCGCCGCCTGCGCGAGAGCCGGGGCGAGTGCTTTCTGCGCCGAGGTCGAGGATGTCGGCGCCTTCGTCAAGGCAATGCAGTGCGTGGGCGATCGCGGTTTGTGTTGCGAGGAAGGCGCCGCCGTCGCTGAAGGAATCGGGTGTGATGTTGACCACGGCCATGATGAGGGTGCGCGCGCCGAGTTCCAGGGTGCGGGTGCGGAGTTGCCAGGTGGCGGCTGAACGCGTTGCGAACATGGTGGGTTCATCATCTCATTCGTGAATCTGAGGAGTAGGGCGCGCGGTGCGGCTGGCTGCTACACTCCCGGCATGCACAGGTTTCAGAGAGTAGTTGGGTTGGTGTTGGTGGGGGCGTTGCTCCCGTGGCCGACGGTGGTGGCGCAGAGTGCGCATCCGAAAGTGGCGGCCAAGTCGAGTTCGCATGCTGGCGTGTTGGCAGATCGGATCAACGCGATTCTGGCGGATCCAGCATTGAGTCATGCGGAGTTTGGAGTGAGCGTGACGACGCTGGATGGGCAAACACTGGTTGGCGTGAACGAGGGGCGGCTGTTTGTGCCGGCGTCGAATGCAAAGCTGCCGACAACGGCTGCGGCATACGCGCTGTTGCCTGTCGAGACATTGACGTGGACGACCAACGTGGTGGCGGCTGGAACGGTGGATGCTGGCGGAACGCTGCATGGAGATTTGGTGATTCTGGGTGCGGGAGATCCCACGCTGAGCATTCGGAAGTATCCGTATGAGCCGCCCCCGCAGCCCGCTCCTGTTACCGCGCCGGGAGCTGCGGCTGCTCCGCAAACTCCGCCGGCTGAGCCCGGGCCCAAGCCGAAGCCGATGGACGTGTTGGAGCTGTTGGCGCAGCAGGTTGTGCAGTCGGGTGTACGCACGGTGGAAGGCAGCGTGGTGGGGGACGACAGTTTTTATCTCGACGAACCGTACGGCACGGGATGGGGCTGGGACGATTTGCAATGGCCGTATGGGGCGCCGGTATCGGCCTTATCATTCAATGACAATGCGGTGGAGCTGACGCTGACTGCTGATCCCTTGGCGGCTGGGGCGGATGTTGCGGGTGGGGCGACGCCGGGGCAGACGGTGGCTGCCTGGAGTCCGGCGGTGGAGTATTACCAGCTGGATAATTCGATGACGATAGCCGCGACCCCAGGGGCGGCTCATCCGGGGTTGGATCGCAGGCCAGGGAACAGGCTGGTGCGCGCGTTTGGGACTGCGCCGCCGAGCGGAATGCATGCGGAACTGGCAGTGGAAGATCCGGCGGAGTATACCGCCCTGGCATTCAAAGAGGCGCTGCGCGGGCGCGGGGTGGCGGTGAATGGCGGGGCAACGTCGGCGCATCGGAATTCAGTGGATACGGGGCAATTTACGGTGGAGCGGGAGAAGCCGATCAAGCCGGCGCCGGTGCGTGCTGCGATGGCGTCGATTGCTGCGCCTCTGAACGGCCGCAGGATGCTCGCACAGCGCTTTTCTGTGCCGGTAGCAGAAGACATAAAAATGACCAACAAGACGAGCCAGAATCTGCATGCGGAACTGCTGCTGCGGTTGTTGGGCAAGGTGCATGGATCGGATGGAAGCCTTGCGGAGGGCACGCGGGTGGTGCGGCAATTTCTGACGGGCGCGGGCGTGGACGATAACGATTTCTTCTTCTACGACGGGTGCGGGATGAGTATGGACGATCGGATTGCGCCACGCGCGTTGACGAAGCTGCTGGCGTACGCGTCGCGGCAAAGCTGGGGTACGGCTTGGCGGGAGACGCTGCCGATTGCAGGCGTGGATGGAACGCTGGCGGGACGGTTCAAGAATTCGCCGGTAAGAGGGCGGGTTTGGGCGAAGACCGGAACATTGAATGAGAGCAACGCGCTGTCAGGTTACGTGACGACGGCGGGCGGGAAGATGCTGGCATTTTCCGTGATGGTGAATGGGCATCGGCCGGGGAGTACGGCGGAGATGCAGGCGGTGGAAAAGATTGTGGAGGCGATTGGGGCGGAAGAGTAACTGCAGGGAACTGGGAGTGCGGAGTGGAGAGTCGATAACGGGCCTTGTATCATCGATGGAGATGCGCTCACGATTCTTCCCTGTACTTGCTCTCGCTTTCGCCGTTGCCGGAATGTTGGCCGCCGGATGCCGCCCATTGCCGCCGTCGAAGCCTGAAGCGCTTTGGTCGCCGGAAGAGGCGCGCGGTGCGCAGGTGTTTCAGGCGAACTGCGCCAAGTGCCACTATCCGACGTCGACGCGTGGAAATAAGGGGCCGGGTCTGCAGGCTATTACGAAGGTGAAGGCCATGCCATCAGGAGCGCCGCCAACCGATGAGCGAATGGCGAACACGATTCTGCGCGGGCGCGGCATGATGCCGGCGACGCAACTTACCGATGAGCAGTTGTCAGATCTGCTGGCCTACCTGCACTCGCTGTGAACGACGAAGAAAAGAAGCCGCTGAGCCGACGGGAGCTGCCGCTGCCGGGCGTGGCGGCGATCTGTTTTTACCTGCTGCTGATTGCGGGAATCATTGTGGTTGGGGTGGTGGGCGGCGGACATTACCCGCCGATATTTCTGATCCTTGCGGCGCTATTTATGGCGGCAAGCGCGGGGTTGGTGGTGTCGTTCCGTTGGGCCTGGGCGCTGGCGCTGAGCGCGGTGTTTTTGCTGACTGGGTACAACGGATGGATATTCGCCTCGCAGCGCCAGTTGCCGGCTGCCGTGCAGGCGATTCTGAACCTGGTGTTCTTTCTCTATTTGATTCGACCAGAGGTGCGGGAGCGGCTGCGGTAGTGGCTACCAGATCGTTTTGCACACGCCCGATTTCAGAATCTTCTCGTCAGCGGTAATCAGGGTGTAATTCTCGGCTGCTGCGGTCGCTGCGATGATGCGGTCCATTGGATCGCCGTGGAGAGCGGATGGCAATTGTGCCGCAAAGACAGCAACTTCACCTGAGACGGGAAGCACCTCGAATCGACGTTTGACCCCGGCCAGGAACGCCGCCTCAGGAACCGCCAGCAGAATGCGGCGAGCTCGAATTAGATACGCAATCTCGTAAAGACTCACCGCAGAAATTGCAAGGGGTGCTCCAGAATCCTCTGCGTCCTTAGTCCACTTTGCCGCGGCAGGGGACATTCGATCGGGGGCGAGGGCCAGCCAGAGGATGACGTGCGTGTCCAGCAGCAGCTTCACTGGTTCTCACGCTCGACTTTGTCCCAGTTCTCCAGCCACGCCTTCTCGTCGAACCCAGACGTAATCAGGTCGGCGCCTTCGGCGATCGTGGCCATGTGACGAAGACATCCGAAGATGGATTCGGCAGGTTTGGTCTCGCGCGGAATTGGAACATCGACGCGTGCGACGGGCTTTCCGCGCTTGGTAAT
>JANXQR010000599.1 GCA_025353435.1 Acidobacteriota bacterium
ACCGCAAATGGCAAATGATTCGTCGTCCATGGCGCCAAAAATTAGATCGTCCGCGCGATAAACTGCGAGACTTCATACCGCGCCGTATTCGCCATGAGCGTGTGCACGTGTTCCACTCCGCGGATCCCGCCGCGCGCACCTTTGGCCCTACAGTTCAACGCGGCCGCTGCGCACGCGAAATCAAGCTGTCGCTCCAGCGGCCACTCCTGCAGCAGCGCGTAAATAAACCCCGCGTGGAAGACGTCGCCGGCACCAGTGGTGTCGACCACCTTTACGCAATACGCAGGGCGCACGTGGAAGCGCTCGCCGTCCCACGCAATCACGCCATCCTGCCCAAGTGTCGCAGCAGCCAATCGACAGCCATAATGATCGCGAATCGAACGCAGAGCCTGCTGCAGATCGCGCTCGCCCGTTAAGCGGCCGGGAAAATCGCGGCTCACAATCAGGTAATCGACATTGCGGATCAGATCGTTTACGCCTTCATAAATCTCATCAAGATCGGCAATGACGGCCATTCCCGCTTCACGCGCCCACCGCGCCGCTGCGGTCGCAGCGGCAGTCTCGTACCCATCCACGTGCAGCGCACGCGCTTGCACAATCCATTCGCGGTCGAGATCGTCAGGCCGAAGCAGAAGCCGTTCATCGCGCCGGCACAATACTGTGCGCTCGCCCCCGCCATCCACCAGGATGAGCGATTGTGGACTGGCCGCATTCGGCACTTCCGTGAGCCGCGCATCCACGCCCGCGCGCGCAAACTCCCGGCGATGAAGGCGCCCGGCATCATCGTCGCCTATCTTTCCAACATAGCGAGTCGCGAGGCCCCAGGTCTGGCACGCCACAATGGTGCTGGCCGCCTGCCCGCCCGGCATCACCGTCGCGTTTGTGTATTCAACTTTGGAACCGCGCTCGGGATACGCGGCAAGCGGAATCAGCGTGTCGGTGGCGTTCAACCCCACGCCCACAAGATCCACCATCGGCACGTCAGGCATAGAGTCCATTCTAAAGCTCTACTAAGGCTCTAAGAGAAGCGCGTTGTCCGCCACAGCCCCCACCCGCAGGCCACGGCGCTGCCGACCAGCAGTAGGGTCAAAACGGCGGTCCAGGGATAGTTCATCGCCAGTGAGGGCACCCGCGCCTTGATTCCGAGAAAGACGAATACCATTACACCTGAAATTATGATCAGCCAGTCCCACCACGCCCTGCCTTCTTCCGCTCGCCTGGAACTTCCATCGAATGTGCTCATTACGTCAGCTCGATCCAGCCGGTACCGCGCGCACTCCCGCTCAATCGCATATAGGGTGTGTTGGGATTCGCGCTCCGTGGCGATGGCTGAACTGACCGCAATTGCCCCCAGAATCATGACCAAAGACCCCGCGACAACGAGCAGAAGGCGAGCAGGATCGTGCGAGAGTTCGCCGAACACAAGCGCACCCCAGGCGAGGCCCCAAAGCTGGTTGGTATTGGAGAGCGGAATGCCCCGTCCGATGCCCAGGTATTTGGTCGCAAACTGTTGAAAAATATCACCAATTACCCAAACAAATCCACCCAGAAACAACCAGAAAAGCATGGGCAAAACCGTCGGAGAATGAAACACCGCTGCGTGCGTTCCGCCGTCAAAAACCAGCACCAAAACCAACATGGTTCCCAGCTCCCCCACCGTAAAAACCGTGACGAAAGACAGCGGATTCATCCCCGACAAATAAGCCTTCCGATACGGAATGTACATGGAGCCCCAGAGGAGGCTGGCGCCGGCGGCCGCTAAGATGCCGGGGAGGGCGTGGGTCGAGTGGGAGCCGGTTTGGTGCATGGTGCTGAAGCCGAGCATGACGGCGGCGGCCATGATGGCGAGGGAGCCGAGGAGGACCTTGGCGACGTTCCCTGCGCCGGCGCCTTTGAGTTCGCCAAAAAGGAGGCGGCCCCAGAGGATCCCGACCAGCGAATTGGTGTTCCAGAGCGGAAAGGCGATGGCAAGCCCGACATCGCGAATGGCGAAAACGGTAAGCGTGTTGGCCACGGCCCAGAGCATGCCGGCAAGAATCGCGAAGGGGAGAAGCTGGCGATTGCGGTTGAGATCGGCGAAGACGGACCGAGTGCCTTTGAGAAGAGTGGGAACCGACCATCGCGCCACGAAGACGCCGGCCACCATGCAGAGCGAGATGGCGTACGGCGAGAGGCCGCTGTTGACGAGTTTGGTGGGCGCCTCCGCTGCGCCGAGCCACACGCCGGCGCCGATACCGCACAATACGCCCAGACCATGCCTGGATATAGTGCGAACGATGGGCGTGGTTTTGGGCTGCTTGCTCATGCGGATATCACGGTTCTCCTGATCTTGAGAAATTGGCAGGTATCGGTTTGCGGGCGGTTAGTGCACAACGATGAGCATGACAATCCCAATCACGAAGACGGCCAGGGGGATGAGGAAGTGCGTGTCCGTGAGGACGCACATGAGCTGTGACATTTGTGAAGTTGATTTCATCCCGACCTCGACGTGTGGCGTGAGACTTGCGCAAACATAAAGACGCGGCAACCCGAGTGTCAAGCGGGACGGGAATGAGTGGGAGATGATGTGCCAGATGATCTCGGAATCTGACCGCACATCACGCGTGTGATTCCTTGCAAGTCAGGGGTGCCTTCGATGCGCTGGAATCCGCCTGCCGTGAGCAGCTCGGTAACAGCATCAGCTTGTCCAAACCCGATTTCGAGGACGAGATATCCGCCGGGACTCAAGGCTCTCGCGGCGGACGGAATCAAGTGGCGGTAAATGTCCAGGCCGTCGCTACCGGCAAAGAGCGCGAGGGCGGGTTCATATTCGCGCACCTCAACGGCCAGCGAGGTGCGGTCGGTTTCCGGCACATAGGGAGGATTCGATACGACAAGATCAAATGCTTCGTTTTGGACAGGCTGCAACAGATCGCCTTCGAGGAACCGCATGCGATCCACAACTCCATTTGACCGCGCATTTTTCTCGGCGATGTGAAGGGCTGCTGATGAGAGATCGACGGCCGTGACGCGCGCATTGGGTAATGAGTGCGCCAGAGCGACCGCGATTGCTCCAGAACCG
>JANXQR010000608.1 GCA_025353435.1 Acidobacteriota bacterium
AGGCAAAGAGAAGGGGCGGAATCGACCTAGACAATCTTGTCTGTGCTCGCGGTTTGGTGGAGTGGTGTTCCGCAGACCGGCTGGGTTGTATGCCATGATGGTGAGCGCAACTAATGCGATGAAATCTGCATCGTACATCTGAGGAGAAAATATACGTTGTACGAGAAAGTGGCGGAACCCTTCACCGACAGCGGTCTCCCGGAGACGGAATTTCCAAGGACACAAATCGGGATCAGCATTGCAAACCCGACTCACCGTCGATTGGTTGAAGGAGTTTCTGCGCAACTCGGGTTACTGCCCATCTTTCTGGAAGAAGCAGATTTGGCCCACCCCCAGCGTATAGCGGAAGTGGAACTGCTGATCGCGGACGAAGCACGTGCTCTTCGGTTCCAGCAAGCGGCGGGTCTTTCGGAGGATCCAAGGGAAGGCATGCGACTGGCAATCGTGGCTGCGATTGCAGTCTCCGAGCGGAGCATCCCTATCCTTCCGAATCGTAACCGGGAGCGACCTTTTGACGGCTTGCTGGCGTTGCCACAGCAACCCGCCATGGTGCTGGCACACCTCAGTGTCATTCTTTATGCTCACCGAGCTTACATCTGCCGCTTCGAATCCGCCTTAGAGGAATTGCACCTCAATCGAAGGATCTTTCGCTCTGTCACGAGCGGCATCGTTGTCGCGAGTGCTACGCGGCCGGATAACCCGGTGACATATGTGAATCCGGCCTTCGAGGTGACGACCGGCTATAGCCTCGAGGATGTGCTGGGCAAAGACTATCGCTTCCTTCAAGGTCACCACGAGGACCAGCCCGGTCTAACCTTGCTCCGGGAAGCCATGAGAGAAAAGCGCGAGACGGTAGTCATTGTAAGGAGTTGCCGAAAGGATGGTTCGGAGTTCTGGAACGAGTTGTCTTTGTCGCCGATTCGGAACGCGGCGGGTGAAGTTACGCACTTCGTAAGCATCCAGAATGACGTTACTTCCCGCATCGCTTTCGAGGAGGCTTTGCGGGAAAGTGAGAAGCTCGCCGCTGCTGGCAGGCTCGCCACTTTGATCGCGCATGAGATCAATAATCCCCTGGAGGCGGTCACAAACCTGGTGTATCTCGCGCGCGGAAAGTGCAACGACGCAGAGGCAGAGCGGCTCCTCGGCATGGCTGAGAAAGAACTTAGAGCTGTAGCTCACATCACGGCTCAGTCGCTCCGGTTCTATCGGCAGTCGACCAAGGCAACCGCAGCACGTCCTGTCGATCTAATCTCGACTGTCCTTGACCTCTACGCGAGGAAGTTCATTGAACGGGGCATCGTGGTCACCCGTAAGGACAGCATGTCGGAATCGATTGTGTGTTTTGAAAGCGAAATCCAGCAGGTCATCAGCAACCTGGTGCGCAACGCCATGGACGCAATGTTAAAAAGCGGTGGCAGGCTGGTTGTCCGCACTCGGGAGGCAACGCACTGGCGATCGGGCGCGAAGGGCGTAGTGATCACTGTTGCCGACACGGGGACCGGAATGAGCCAAGAAACGCGAGCTAAAATCTACAAAGCGTTTTACACCACCAAGGGGAGTGCGGGAACGGGTCTTGGGCTCTGGATAAGCAGCGAGATCGTGGATCGGCATCATGGCCAGTTGCTAGTGCGGAGCCGTATGACTCCAGGATCTAGCGGTACCGTTTTCGAACTGTTTTTGCCCTATCAAACCATGGTGAATTAGCGGTCGTCCTTCCGGGTTTACATCTTACTTCTAAAGCGACCAGTCGGCCACTGTCGAGGGATCTGCAGCTCGCAGCAAAGTACTTCTCGACGAGCGCACTATCGCCAAGTCGCGTTTCGAGGATGGCTGTCGCTGGGAATGTGCATTGGCCTGAAGTCGTCTGGGTCTGGAGCGTAACGTTCAATTTGCGAGTCATTCGCCAGTCAAACCTCATGACCCCGGTAGAGCGGCGACGGTCGTCAACCTAGCTGTGAGCCCAGCGTTCGTGAAGATATTGGATTAGGATGCCAAAGAACCCTTTTCAGCAGACGGCTGGGTAGCGAAAAATCGCTCAACGAAACGGCTATGTGAGGACACTGTGCGAAACACACGTAGATTTCTCTTAAAGAGCGTGGGAGTGATCGGTTCCCTCGCAATCTCGCGCGGTTTGAGCGCCGCAAGGACGTCGGAGCCAGCGCAAGAAGGCAACCTGCCGACCCCGAGCGGTTCGACTACTGTTCGTTGCGTCGTTACGGGGCAGACGAAGTCCGGTAAGTCGGTGATCGCAAGCCAAGCGCCTATTCCGCCGGTGACGGTCGCATTGATGCCTGGTTACGAGTTTTACCAGTTGTGGGGGAACGACAGTCAGCCCGTGCTCCCATGCGACGGAACTCCGACACAGCAGCCCCCCTGGTTCCCGCCGAAGCATGGCTTTCGATTCGCTATGTTTACTGTTCCTCCGGCCGCCACCGTCAGAACCGGGACAGCTCCCACTTCCGCTGAAGTGGCAGAAGTGCGGCAGAAACTGCCCGGTATGTTGGAGCTTTTAGAGCCCGATCATCCGGGTATGCACACGACTGACTCGGTGGATTTCGATGTCGTTGTATTCGGAGAAGTGGTTTTGGAGTTGGACGATGGGGTCGAGGCTCTGCTGAAACCTGGTGATTGTGTTGTTCAGAACGGTACGCGCCACGCATGGCACAACCGATCTGCTGAAAAATGCGTGATAGCTTCTTGCCTGATTGGCGCCGAGCGCAAGCGGTTCAGCTCGCCGACAGGAGGGGAAACCAAATAAGACACCTTTTCCTCTGATCGCTCCGAATGAACGGGACCACTGATCAGGAAGTTTCAGTTGCTGTGGACTCAATTAGAACATCATCGCCAATGCACTCATTGACAAGCCGGATTTGTCCCCGGAAGTCGGCAAGGCGGATCTGATCCTCGCATCTGTCCCAACCTTCCCAGATGCTCGGCGATGAGCTGACGATTGCCCGCCGATTCAGAAACCCGTCTGCTCCATTTCTGCTCTATTTGATTCCTGTAGAACAGCGCTTTCGAAAACCCCGTATTCTCTATCGCCAGAACGAGATCGAGGTGAACGCTATGTTCCTTGTTTTCAATTGATCGCCACATTCCCAAGCTGAATGTCGCCTCGGAAGCGACGTGGGGAACCATCTGCTACGCAATATCCCTTAAGCGTAAGCGTCCGGCGAGTCCCTCTTGACCGGAGGTAGAGTGTGTCATCAAGTGTCCGCTTGTTTTTTAGCGGACACCTGATGAGTGTGTCTTAGGCAGCTTTGGAAGCGTTGTTTTGGAGCGATGGCGCCAGGTTCCAG
>JANXQR010000619.1 GCA_025353435.1 Acidobacteriota bacterium
CACACCTGTCTTCTCGTGCGCCACCTGCGCAAATACTGTGTAGGTCCCCGTCCCGATGTCTTGTGTAGCGCAGCGCACGCATAGGCGCCCATTCGCGCAAAACTCAACGGTGGCGGTGCAGGGAAGCCGCATCGCAATCCAACTCGCGGCGCCCATGCCCCATCCCAGTATTTTGTTGTCGTGCCGCATCGAGCCCACTTCGGGCGTGCGCCTTTCCCAGCCGAATTTCTTCGCGCCCGTCTCAAGACACTCACGCAAATGCCGCGACGAGAAAGGCATGTTGTTGCTTTCGTCCTTGTCCGCGTCGTTGATCAGGCGAAGGTGGAGCGGATCGATCTTCAGCTCGTCCGCCAGCTCGTTCATCGCCGATTCAGTAGCGAACAGTCCCGGAACCGCGCCTGGACCGCGCATCCAAATGGGCGTGCCAAGGTGCCGCTTCACCGTCCCGCCAGTCACTTCGAGATTTGCAACGCTGTAGAGATACGGTGTGGCCTCGCCGCACCCCTCGTCGTAGTCGTCCGCCTGCGAAGTTACATTCAGGTATTCGTGACGCAGGGCAAGCAATTTGCCTTCCTTCGTCGCGCCAAGTTGGACATGTTGTTCGGTGCGAGGACGATAGCCAACCGAAGAGAACATCATGCGGCGTGTAAGCGATAATTTCACGGGCCGATTCAGGCGCCGCGCGGCAACCGCCGCCAGCGCGCAGTGCGGCCAGGGAAACTTCCCGCCGAATCCGGACCCCAGGAACTTCGTCATGACGCGAACGTTCTCGATTGGAACCCCGAGTACCTGGGCCATTACGGCGCGATGATTCATCACGCCCTGCGTGGTTTCATACAGAGTGACGCGGTCGCCGTCCCACACCGCGACGGTGGCGTGCATCTCGATGGGATTGTGCGTTTCGACAGGCGTGATGTAGTTGGCGTCAATCTTCACGGGAGCGTCGTCGAAGGCCTTGTCCACATCGCCGCGATTTGAAACGGTCTTGCGCTCGCCTTTGAAATCACCCAGGCTAGCCCTGAGGTTGGCGGTGTCGGGCGCGTATTCCACCTTGACGGCGGCAGCGGCGGCTGTGGCTTGCTCGAGCGTGGTTGCGATGACGACGGCTACGTACTGTCCCCAGTGGCGAACCACTTCATCTTCAAATGCCGGCCTTGCTTCGCTGCTGTTCGTGTTGTCGTCGCCGGGCACGATGCGATAGAGCGGGCCAATGTTGCCGTGATGCAGCACAAGCAGCACGCCGGGCATGGATTCAGCCGCGGCGGTATCGAGCTTTGTGATGCGGCCGCTGGCGATGGTCGCGCAAACGGGCATCGCATGCACCAGACGGTCAAAGTGAAAGTCGGCCGCATACTCCGCTGCGCCGGTAGTTTTGAGTGGGCCGTCGATGCGCGGCACCGCGGCGCCGATGATGCCGGCACCCTGGGGAATCTGAGTTGTCGCCATGATGACCTCCTGCTATCGATGTTTTGGTCGTGACGCTATGAGCATGAATTATGGATTAAGCCGTCGCCATCTTGAGCGAGCGCACCACGCACCGCCTTGCCAGTTCCACCTTGAAGGCGTTTTCGCCATGGGGCTTTGCGCCTGCTAGCGCAGCTTCCGCCGCATGCTTGAAAGTCTCCACATTCGCAGGCTTGCCCATCAGTGCGGCCTCGGCCTCATGCGAGCGCCACGGTTTGGTGCCCACTCCGCCCATGGCCACCCGCACGTAGCGAATGTGGCCACCCTCGACCTTCGCAACAACCGCGCATGACGCCAGCGCGAACTCGTAGCTGGCGCGATCGCGCAGCTTGAGATAGACCGACTTCGCGCCCCCGATCGGCTTGGGCAAATCCACGTATGTAACAAGTTCGCCAGGCTCGAGCGCATTCTCAACGTTCGGCGTGTCGCCCGGCAGCTTGTGAAAATCCGCGAATGCAATCGTCCGCTTGCCTTTGGGGCCTTCGGTCTGAATAGTCGCTTCCAGCGCCGCCATCGCCACGCACATGTCGGAAGGATGCGTTGCAATGCACTTGTCGCTCGTACCCAGCACAGCGTGCATTCGGTTGAAGCCCTCCATCGCCGCGCAGCCCGTGCCCGGCGCGCGCTTGTTGCATCCGTAGCCGCCAGGCGTTCCCGCGTTCGGGTCGCGGAAGTAAACGCACCGCGTGCGCTGCAGCAGGTTACCGCCGGTCGTGGCCATGTTGCGCAACTGCGGCGACGCGCCAGACAGTATCGCCTGCGAGAGCACCGCGTAGTCCTTCTGCACATCTGCGTTCCACGCCAGGTCAGAGTTCCGCACCATGGCTCCGATGCGCAGACCGCCGTTCGGCAGCGCCTCGATCTTGTCGAGCGGCAACAGATTGATGTCGACCAGCCCCGACGGATTCTCGACGCTCAGCTTCATCAAGTCAACCAGCGTGGTTCCGCCGGCGATGAATTTGCTTCCACTGCCCGCAGCGAGCGCTTTGTCGATGCTCGCGGCCTTTGTGTATTGAAAGGTCTGCATGCTTTCGCTCCTCTGGCCTTACGCCCGTGCGCCGCGCACCTGGCGCACCGCCGCAACAATGTTGGGGTACGCGCCGCAGCGGCAGATGTTTCCGGCCATGGCGTGCTTGATATCTTCGTCCGTCGGGCCGATGGGCTCCTTGAGCAGCGCCACTGCGCTCATGATCTGCCCGCTCGTGCAGTACCCGCACTGGAAGCCATCATGCTCCACAAATGCGGCCTGCATGGGATGCAAATTGTCCGGCTGCCCCAGTCCCTCGATGGTCGTGATCTCGTCGCCCTCATGCATCACCGCAAACGACAGGCAGCTGTTCACGCGCCGCCCGTTTACGTGCACCGTGCATGCGCCGC
>JANXQR010000666.1 GCA_025353435.1 Acidobacteriota bacterium
CGATCGCGTGACTGTGGGTGCCCGCACGTAGATAGAGAAAAGTAAAGAAGTGGAATAGTCGCTGCGTTTCTGGTGCGCAGATTGACGGGCACACATGTCACCATCGCATTAGACTCCCCAAGGACTTTTGCCCTTTGCAATGTCCCGCTAATAATTGAGAACAACGTAGTATTGTATTCGATCGGAACTAGGGAACCTCCTCGTTTGCGAGCGGTGTAGCGCGCCTTTGTGCATGTATGGCCGTCATTTCCGCTCATCTCTTTATTGCCAGACCACAAATCTTCTGAGCGTTCTCGTGAATCGGATTTGATCCACCTCATGAATCTCTTTCGATACAGGCGTCTGTGAATCAGGAGATGTGCGTAACAGGTGAATTCTTACTCAGCAATACGTACAACGCTGAAAATAAAGAGATTGGGGATGTCATCCGCTGATTCGATGCTTCTGTTCGCCTGCTGGCATCTAGCTTGCTTAAGACAAATGCAGAATCGCACAAGAGAAAGTCCAGCGGGTAGACGACACCTGCCGGGTTCAGGTGCAGCCAATGCGGGCTTGCCACAATGGATGACGGTGCCGACGGCGGATCCGATTCAGATCAAACCCAAGGATGCGGGAAGGCTCATCATGCTTTCCCATATTCTTCAGCGCGGGTGGCGAGGGCCAAGACGCTGGCCGGTCGTTCCAGGCATCAGCAAGAACAACACTGGACAATGACGCAAACAAATGAGGCCGTTACGCATCTGCTGGAACCCAGTTACGACATTCTTACGGTCCAAGAGTTTCTCGGGCACAGTGACGTGAGGACGAGATGATATACACGCACGTGCTTAACCGTGGAGGGCGTGGTGTGCAAAGCCTGGCGGGTTGGCTGCTCAGGGGAGTCGGCGATTCATGTTAGGACGCATGAGATGACGGCTAACACGCTGGCGGGCGCACCTGGTAGTCGCACCGAAAGTAATGTGGACTCAACAGCTTGCGCAATTGCCTATCCTCGCAGGGTCTGGGATGAGCAGGTAGTTTCTACTGGCTTTGCCAAAATGATTCGGACGTCGAATTATAGTTAGGCGTGAGCGGCCTAATCGCGCCTGATTCCATCAACTTGGG
>JANXQR010000668.1 GCA_025353435.1 Acidobacteriota bacterium
AGGAAGGTGTTGGTGTCGTCGATGGAGCCGATGGCGACTTGCGCCCGCGCCGCGGAGAGCTGCAGATTGAGGTCCCTGGGCTGAGCATTGGCTGACTGCGCGTAGAGCTTGGCCGATTCGGTCATGTTGCCATCGAGCTGATAGGTGAAGGCGAGTTCGGCGATGAGGTCTGGCTTGGGATTTTTGATGGCCTTGAGGGCGGCGATGGCATCGGCGTACTTGCCCGCCTCGCGGAAGAAGCCGGCGAGGGTGCGGCTGACGTCGGGATTGTCAGGGTCGTGGCGCTTGGCAAGGACCAGGTAGCGGTTGGCATCATCCATCTGCTTCAAGTTTTCGTAGGTGATGGCGAGCAGGACCTCGGAACGGGCTTCGGGCTTCAGGCGTTCGGCGCGCGCGAGCCACTCGACGGCGCCCTGATAATCCCTGGCATGCATGTAGGTTTCGCCGAGGAGGAGGGTGTCATCGCGGCGACGCGGGTCGGCAGCAACAATCTGCTTGAGGAGCGTCTGGGCATCCTCGGTCCGACCCATGGTGCTGTAATCCTGGGCGAGTCCCGAAGAGCCATTGAGTGAGGCGGGATCGAGACGAAGGCCGTGGGTGTAGGCCTCGACGGACTCGGCAATCCGGCCGTTGAGGCGAGCAGCGTAGCCGAGGAGGAACCAGATTTGCGGGTCGTCGGGAGCCGCTTTTACGGCGCGGCGCGCGAAGTCGAGGGCCTGGACTTTGTCGCCTTTCTGGAGGGCGAGCTCGGCGGCGCGGGCGATGCGGGCATTCTGGATGTTCGTGCCCCAGCCCAGATCCTGGCCTTGATTCTGGCTTGGCTTCTGGGTTGGCTTCTGCTGCGTTTGAGCCTGGGGGCTCTTTGATGCGTCAGGGCCGATCTGATACGTCTGCGAGTCCTGGGCCGTAAGAGTGCGCACAAAGGCGAGCGCAAGAAGTCCGGCGATTCTTAGTAGTGGAAGTCTAAATTTCAAGACAAACCCCATAAGCGCGAAATGAATATAACTAGTTTGATTCTAACTTTGCTTCCATGTTTGCTTTTGGGGTCAGAAATATCCCTTTTGCAAGGACGGTGCGGGGGAGGTGAGCCGCAGGACGATATTTAAGCCGCACCAAAAGGCAACCATGAATGCCGCAGTGGTAATCAAAGTAGATGCTTGTATACCGGAACAAAATCTCATCCCGAGCCTAACAACCAATATATCGTTAAGAGATACTAACGCAGCGTGACGTGACACGGAGAGCAATGTCCGGGGATCCAGTCTCTGCTCTTCCACGAGGCTATTGTGCAGAATTCAGAAATGGTTATGCCGCAGGAGCGAGCGCCACGAGAGCGGCCGGCGACCGAGCGGTTTCTTGCCCTTCAGCGGCCCATTCCCATGAGCCTGCTTCTATTGGCGGCGCTGGCGGTTCATCTTCCCCTGCTGTTGATGAAATTGCCATTGAAGTCGTACGACACGAATTTTCATATCTTTTTTGCCTCGCACTACCTTCATCACTGGTTTAATCCGTGGAATACCAATTGGTACGCGGGCTTTTCGCAAATGACGTATCCGCCGTTGCCGCAGCAGTGGGTGGCGATGGTTTCTCACCTGCTGGGACTCGACCTTGCTTATATGGCTGTGCAGATGGCGGCCATTCTGCTGTTGGTGGTGGGCGTTTATCGCTTTGCCAAGCTGTGGGTGAGTCCGCTAGCGGCGTCTTATGCAGCGCTGGCCAGTGTGTTTGTTGGGTCCGAGAGCTTTTTGGTCTATTCTGCTGGACAGCTGGGCACCACGTCAGCTGCGCCGCTGTATTTGAATGCGCTTCCGTTCCTGTTTGAGTGGATACGATTTGGCCGCTGGCGCGCGTTTGTCAAGGCAAGCGTGCTGTTTACGGCCGCTGCGGCTGCTCACCATGCAACGCTGCTTTTCGGATCGTTCTTCTTCGCTCTGCCGGTGTTGGCGCTGGCTTTGCTTGATCGCGAAGGTGATGATGGCGAACGGCTGTTGACGCCGGCGTTTCTGGTTCGCACCATTTCAATTGTGGTGGTGGTGGGCGCAGCCATCGCGGTCGTGCTGCTTCCATTCTGGATCGCGCTCATCAAGTACCCGGTGACGCAGGCGCCGATTCCCCATGCCAGCCGGTCGAATTACCTGCTCAACATGGATTTTGGAATCAACTATTTTTTGGTGCCGTATGGTGCGCTGGTTCTTGCGTTGCCGTTTATCTTCTGGCGGGGTGCGGCAGTAGCGCGTTTGCGACCGCT
The DNA here is from genome assembly GCA_025353435.1 of Acidobacteriota bacterium. GTDB lineage: Bacteria > Acidobacteriota > Terriglobia > Terriglobales > Acidobacteriaceae > Telmatobacter. The sequence continues at coordinate 2,249 of JANXQR010000668.1, forward strand.
GCTGCTGGGATTCTGGGTCGCGTTCCTGGTGGGCCTGGGCGGCACCACGCCGGTAGGGCGAATCCTGCTTGGCCGGGCGTTTGAAGTGCTGACCATGGAGCGCTTCAGTTATTGGGCGACACTGCTTGCGCTGCCTTTTGTGGGGCTGCTGGCCGCGGACCTGATTGCCAGATTCCGCATGAAGGCAGCAGTGAGCCTTGCCGTGCTGGCAACGGCCACCTGCGCACTTGCTGTGGGCTGGTCGACGTATCATCCCGCCGACGCTGGTGATTTCAAGGTCGATGATGTTGCGGCGTGGCTGAATCGCGACGGCCACGACCGGTACAGTTACATCACCCTGGGGTTTGGAAACAAGATTTCGCGGCTGGCAGTTGAGACCGCGGCGCCAAGTGAAGATGGCGAGTGGAACTCAGGGCGACTTCTACCGGAGTTGACGAAGTATGGCGTGGGCGCACTGTCCGGCTCGAAGTACTTTGGCAAGCCGGGATTGGATTCGCTGCGCGCCATGCTGGAACACGCGGATCACTATGGATTGAAGTGGATTCTGGTGCGCGACCGGTACTACGATCCGCTGCTTGCCTTTGCGGGATGGCGGCCCGTCGACAACCTGAACGACAACACCATCATCATCTGGGCGAAGGACGGAATTCCGCCGGCAACCCCGGTGAACGCGTCGCAAATACCACCACACTGGCAGGGCGTGATGTGGGGGATTTTGCCGTTCGGCAGCAGCATTCTCGCGATTCTTGTGCTGCTGATCCCCGGACGCCGTGAAGAGGAACCCAAATTTGAACACTCCGATCCCAGCGAGGAGAGTCTGGCCAGGAGGGATGGGCAGGCAACGGCAGGACGTCTTTATAGTTTGGCTCTAGCGGCGGCCACGGTGGTGCTGATCGTGATTGGCACCATGTTCCCAGTGGCGGCCGCGAAGGCGTATGCGGGCAGCGGGACGAGCGGAAATTCATCCACCGCGGAGGCTGCGGTGCGTTCGCTTGGCGACCATATCCACTCGCGAGCGTGGGATAGGGCCTACGACAGCCTGGCGAATAAGTCGCAGTTTACGCAGGCGCAGTTCATGAGCGATTTGATGGGCTATTACCCCAATCTGCGGACGTATTCGGTACTCGACACTTTTGAGGTTTTCCCGGTTCATGCTTCCGACTCGGACGCTGAGTACAAGTTGAAGCTGCACTGGGCCACGGTGGTGGGCGACGCCGTGGAGTCGCGCGATTTGCACGTGGTAAGGAACGGCGCCCGCTGGCAGGTGGACTGGCCCCTCATGAAGGAACCCGTGGTTCCGCCGCAGGTTATTCCCACGAATTACCTGCGCTGGGATGTGATCCATCGAGGGGCGGGGGATGATTGGGGCGCGGTTGACGTGGAAGCGCCACACGTGAGGATCCTGGATATGCACCCGGTGCAGCGGGCCGAGGGCACCGTCATTCTTGGCGAGTTGCTGAATGAAGACGTGGTGCCGGCTTATGTTTCGGTGACGGCGACGTTGCTGAACAAGAGCCAGCAGCCGGTTGCCACGGAAGGCAGCTTCGACAAGATTTCGCACCTGCTGCTGCCAAAGCAAGTCACGCCGTTCCTGATTCGCTTTCCTGACGTGAATCTGTCTGACGTTGGCGGGGTGCGCATTACGCCGTTCTCGACGTTGATTCCGGCGTCCGCCGATCCGGTGATTGAGATTCAAAACGAAAAGATCAACCCGGCTCCGAATGCTTCCCTGACCGGACAGCTTGTGAACCAGAGCGGGCAGATTGCCAACGTGGCGCACGTGGTCGCAACTTTCTACGATCAGAATGGGAACCTGGTCTGGGTGGGGGATCAATATGTGGATCATGCGCTGTTGCCGCAGGCTCCAGTTGACTTTAACGTTCACATTCCAGGTGACTTGGCGCATAAGATCAGCACCCAGCGGACGGTGATCTCGACCTACATCATGGGGGGAGGGCAGTGAGACTCACTCGGCTGTTGCTGAACGGCATTTTGGGTGTCTGCCTGGTGGCGCCGCTGAGCGCGCAGGGTGTCCTGACGGTGCCCAGGACGATTGTGGCCGGAAGCGCCTTCTCCGTGCAAACGGGTGGGAGCGGCCCGGGAACGCTCTACGTAGTTGGCCCAAATCAAGTAGTGAAGATGGACATTCAACTAGGATCGGCTCTGGAGATTGCTGCGGGAACCCTTTATAACGCCGGTCACTACCTGGTGTTTGTCTCGGGCTCGAGTGAGAACGCTTCGCTGGATGTGACGCCGGCCAATAAGCCCGCGGATGTAAGTTTTCTGGCGCGGCCCTCGCGGCTGCCGGTGGGATTGCGAGGCGGGATCACAGGAGCGGTGTATTTGTTCGATTTGTACAAAAATTTGTATACGGCGCCGACGCCGGTAGCGTTTCAGCTATCCACGCCAGCGGGGACTGTGCAGAGCCGGTCAATCACGACGCGCAACGGGGCGGCCTGGATTGCGATGGACTCATCGCCCAAAGTAGGTGCGGCGCAGTTTGTAGCACGTGTGGGAGACATATCGGCGACGCGGGTGATTGGGCAGGTGCCGGGTGATCCGTGTGGCTTGCAAATGACGGCGAAGGCGGCCGGGCAAAAGGTGGAAGTGGAGACCGCGCCAGTGCGCGATTGTAGTGGCAATGCGGTTCCGGACGGCACGATTGTGACCTTTACCGAAGTGTACAACGGCGTTCAGGCCACGGTGGATGTGCCGCTTAAGCGTGGTGTGGCCAGAGTGGAGATGCCTGCCTATCCGGGCGCCATGATTACGGTGGCGAGCGGAGTGGTGCTGGGGAATCAGATCCGGTGGGGGCGATAGCGTGACACGATTTGTTTTCATCGCGATAGCCGCTCTCGGGACAACGGGAACTGTGGCTACGGCGCAGGCAACCGTGCACGTGCAACCATCACAGGTGGATGGACCGCGACCGCTTGCAGATCAGACTGCGAAGGCCGTTGTCGAAGACTATGTCGAGGCCTGGCAGACCATGCGAACTGCCCTGGATCAAAACCGGATTGATGTGCTCGATCGCGATTTTGTCGGGAATGCGAAGGACAAGCTTACGGAGACGATTCGGCAACAGACGAATGCTGGGATTCATACAAACTATCAAGACCGGTCTCACAATGTGCAGATCGTTTTCTATTCTCCTGAAGGGTTGTCAATCGAACTGACTGATAATGTGGAGTATGAAGAACAGGTTCTCGGCAAGGAAAAGGTGTTAACAGCGCAACATGTCAGCGCGCATTACGTGGTAATGTTGTCGCCTTCAGAAACCAGGTGGAAAGTCAGAATTTTTCAGGCAGGAAATGAGTGAAAGTCTGCATCTAAGTAAGTAGTGCTGTAAGTCGTGGTACCACGCCGGCATTTTCATACGGGTCATTTTTCCCCCAAGGATTTCCCCACTGCACTAGAGTACGAGCATTACAAAATACGATTCAGGAGTCGCGGCGATGGTCTCAATTGTCGTTCCCATCTATAACGAAGAAGAGATTGTGGTACGTTTCCACGAGGCGGTTGCAAGCGCCTTGGAGGGAGTTGTCGATGACTGGGAGGTTGTTTACGTCAACGACGGTTCCACAGATTCTTCCCTCGAACTGCTAAAACGAATTCAGGCCGAAGACAATCGCGTGGTGATTGTTGAACTGTCACGCAACTGGGGCCATATGGGCGCCATTACCTCCGGACTGCAGTGCGCGCGAGGGCGTGCGATCATCCTGATGGACGGGGACTTCCAGGATCCGCCGGAGGTTCTGCCGCAGTTGATCAACGCATGGCAAGAAGGCGCCGATGTGGTGGTTGGAGTGCGCAGGAGCCGCATCGAAAGCAGGAAGGTGCTTGCATTCCTGTTCCCGCTCTTCTACCGTTTTTTGGGCGCGCTCTCTGATTTTCCGATTCCGCTGAATGCTGGGATCTTCAGCCTGATGGATCGCAAGGCGCTCAACTCCGTTCTGGCATTGCGCGAAAAGAATCGCTATCTGCCGGGCCTGCGGGCTTGGGTGGGCTACAAGAATGCCGTGGTCTATTATGACCGGCAGGATCGGCTTGCCGGCGATGGAAAGCTGTCGTTTATCAGCCGTATCAAGTACGCGATGGACGCGATTGCGAGCTTCAGTTATAAGCCGCTGCGGCTAAGCTTCGGCCTTTTCGGGCTCACGGCCAGCTTGGCGGTGCTTCTGGCACTTTGCATGCTGCTTCCGGTGAGCACGGTCGCTTCGGTCGGCTTTGGAATTTCCGCATCCGTATTCTTCATGGGCGGATTGTTGCTGCTGACAATCGGGATCCTCGGCGAATATCTGGGCCGTGTGTACGACGAAGTGCGCAACCGTCCGCATGCGCTGATCAGCGCGATCCACCGCGTGCAAGCCATGATGCCGAGCCAGGTGGGAATGGCAGGCCAGGTGGGAATGGAAAGCCCGGCGAATCTTGTACCGGTGTATATGCGACAAAACGGTTTGCGAGGAGCCTGGAATGCTTCGAGGGATGAGGCATACACCGGCGACGATCGTGAGCTTGCTTCGACTGGTTGATTTGGTGGTGGCCAAGTTCCGTAGAAACATTGGTCGGGACGAGGGCTTGAACCTCCGGCTCCTCATGGTTCCGACCGGACAGTATGCACGGTACGACATTTAACGATCCCAACTGAGTGCCCAAACGAAAGCGGCCGGCCCGAAAAGGCCGG
>JANXQR010000674.1 GCA_025353435.1 Acidobacteriota bacterium
ACACGGAAGAGATGTTGCGGTTGGAGAATGCAGGTGGAAGCGCATCCCTCGCAATTACTTAGTCTACGGGAAAGTGGGGTAAGAGGCAAGGGAACAGGGAAGAGGGACTGAGGGACTAAGGGACTGAGGGACTAAGGGACTAAGGGGACTGAGGGACTAAGGGACTGAGGGACTGAGGGACTGAGGGACTAAGGGACTAAGGGACCCGGAAGGGCGACTTGCCGGTATTTGCAAATCTCGCCTCGGTGAATGAACCTTTTGGGGCGCTGCCCCGAAGTACAGATAGGAGTGGCCAATTGCACGACGACCGGGAACTCTGGACAAAGATCTCCGTGGGCGATGCGCAGGTCTTTGACGGCTGGTATCGCGAGCAGGCACGCGGCTGCTGGTCTTTCTCCGGCATGTTCTGGGCAATGCCCAGGCGGCCGACGACGTGATGCAAGAGACATTCACACAGATATGGCGGCGCCCGCATGGATACGACCCGGAGCGAGGCGCACTGCGCGGCTGGCTCTTCGGCATAGCCCGCAAACAGGCTGCCGAGTGGGGCCGGAAACAGAAACCTGCTGACACCCTGGAGGGCGACGAGGGGAAACGGGAGCGGGTGGAAGCCGCGTCATTGATGTCCGACGCGCTGGGGCGTCTGCCCGCCGAACAACGGACGCTGCTGTGGCTGCGTGAGGTGGAAGGGCAGTCGTACGGGGAACTGGCTGCGATTCTCGATATTCCGGTGGGCACTGTACGGTCGCGGCTGTTTGCGGCGCGCTAGGCTTTGCGGGCGACCTGGCACAGCGGTACGCAACATCAGGAAGGAACTCATGGAGGTCCCCATGCATTGTGATGAAACCGGTGAGTTTGTATCTGCGCTTTGCGATGGGGAGACCATTCCGCGCGCGGCGGCAGAACACATTGGAAGCTGCGAGACGTGCCAGGCGCGGCTGAGGGACTACGTAGCCATGGGGGTGGAACTGCGCTGCGTGGCCAGCCTTGAAATTGACAACGCTGTGGAGCCGCGCGAGTGGGCACGACAGCAAAACACCATTGCAAAGTGGTGGCAGAAGGGATGGGGAACGATGAGGATTCCGAGACTTGCTTTTGTGTCTTTAGTGGTGATGACGGTGGGTCTGGCGGCGACGCTGGTGGTGGGGAAGGTGGGCGCGCATGCGGATGGAACGGTGGTGCTGCTGACGACGACGGGGCCGAAGGGGCCGCTAATGGATTGTCCTCTGTCGACGGTAGACAAGAACCAGGTGGGGTGCACGTGTTTCGCGGAGGTGGGCGGGCGGATATTGGGATACAAGGTCAGCCTGCTGTCTCGGGATGGCGGCCACGTGATGCTGGGAATCCGCACGCGAACTTATCCAATTCCAATTGCGCCGGTTAGCAGAACTTACACTCCGTTCGAACTGGACAACGAGCCAGCAAAAGAAGTGCTTTTTGAGCCGGGCGAGACGCTGGACGTCGAGGTGCCCGACGTGGGGAAGGTAACGTTGACGGGTGAATGGCTGGACCACATGCCGTTGTTCGCCATGATGAAGAAGATGGATCATCTTGAGCCGGGGCCGAACGAAGTGCGATTCGCCAGTCCGCTGCTGTTGAAGGACAAGAGGGTGGTGGGAGACTTTGTGGGGGCGGTGGGGGGCGTGTTCAGCAGTGATGACCGGGACTTGGCAGAGGCGATCTATCTGCCGGGGGAGGGGCGTTTTCTGATTGCGCAGGTGCGGATGAAGGGAGCCGTGGAGGCGCACGTTGCGCTGAGCCGCCTTTCGTTCGAGGAGGGTGGACACTCGTGGGAGATTGTGAATGGGGTTCCCATTTCACGCGCCGATCATTTGTGGGTGCTGCACCAATCCGAATTCAAATGGACTGCAGCAGGGCAGGACGCCGCAACGTTTGGTAATCAGAAACTGGTGCAGACCGCGCCGGATGTGTGGGAGCCCAAGACAATGGGCAATTGAATGGGGAGTGGCGGAACCGGGAGGGTGGGGTCACTGGGCTCCCGCCCTCGACCAGAGCTTGGACGGGCACCCCGGACTTGTGTCCCATCCTATTCACGCTGGGTTGTGAATAGGATGGGCCCGCCGAAACGACTTACAACATACAACTAAGGAATCTCTGAACAAGGCATGGGCTTTCCATCAAAGGCTGCCGGCCTGAACCGCGTAGGTTCCTGCCGATCCGAGGTTGATTGCAGTCTGTTGCTGAGCTCTTGCCGTAATACCAAGAGTGAGCACTAAAACAAGGGGAAGCAGGCAAAGTTTTTTCATTGACTGAACTTTCCTCGCACCTATCCGATGCAAGAGTGAGAATAAGTCGGGAGATAAGTAAGCTGTCTGGTCACTATCGCTCTTGGGGCGCACTTATAACTTGGTAGATATGCGCAAGCTATCATTGCGCTTCCTTGAGTGACCTACTTAGGATTTGTGATCTATGGAGTGCCCGTATTCGGGGGCTGCTGGTGGGATGTCGGCCTCCCATCCTTTCGCGCGAATAAGCTGGCGAAAGGATGGGGCGCTCCCGGTGCAACCTTGGTGATCGAGCGCTAGTTTCCGAAGCGTTCGATTTCGATGTGGGAAAAATTGACAGTAACGGTGTTTCTGACATCGTGAGCGCAGGAGCCGACGCCGACGAAGACCGGCCCGGTGAGGGGAACGGTGTATCGGGCGAAGGGAATCATCTTGCCATCTTCAGCCTGAGCGCTGGCGGTGAACACGTCGCCGTGGCGTTCAATGCGAATGCGTTTGGAGCCGGCGATGGGAGAGACGATGTCCGCGGTCTCGCCGCCCTTTTTATCCCGATATTGGAGCGTGATGTGTCCGTCAGCATGGATGGCGACGTCGGCGTAGGGCGCGTCGGGGTCGAGGTTCTGCCGGAAGATGAGGACCGCTTTGGCGTTGGGCTGCGGGACCTTCTCGGGGAATTCGACGTCGGCGCTGATGGAGGCGTCGCCTTTGAGCTTGACCCATGAAAAGTGGAAGCCGTCGGTGGTGCCCCACATGTCAGCTCCGCCGCCGATGTTGCGGAGGATGCCGGTATAGGTGTTGTAGGTTGTGGAGCCGGGGAAGGCGATGCCGACGTCGTTTGACCCGTCGAATATGCCGTAATGGCCAGGCTGGGCCGACTGAGCCGATGCGACGATGGCGGGGCCAAGAATGAGCGCGGAGAAAAGAATGGCAATGGGCCTGAAGCGTTTCATAAATGTGGGTTCACTATAACCGACACGAGTTGGGGCTGGCCTTGATGGGAATCAAACGGATACATACTCAAGTGTGCGGGGGCGCTGTTGTGTGCGTGGGGCGAATAAGCGGGGACGGCGAGGGTGGAGGCGGTGGAAGGGCGCGACGGATTCTCGTATTTTGAAAACGGTTTCCGGGTCGGGTTGGAGTACCGAATAGTGACTTCGGAATGAGAATTTTGATGCTGCGCATTGACGACGTTCTCGAAGACGGCTAGTCTCAAACCCAGATACCCGATTTGGTTGCCCACGCCATCCCGCGGTTTCTCCCGTCAGCCCAGAGCAGGGGGTTGCTCCTGTTCTGGGCATTAAAAACCCCACTCCACCATGAATATTTAGCAGCCTGTGCGAGGCATCTTGCCTCTGCCGAAGACCCTTCTGCATCCAATAATCCAATCGCTGGATTCGCGCGAAGATCCGCCGTGAACGCGGGGCGGAGTGCGATGACCGGCTGCAGGCGTTTCAATCTTGATCGGCAAGTTAATCGGCATCTTAACCGGCATTTTGGAGGCCAATAAACATCTTGAGAATTGCTCTGGAGATCACGCCCAACCTTGAGCCCCTTTTCGGGACCCGCGATGAAAACCTGAAGCTGATGGAAGATGCACTTGGTGTTCGAATCGATTTGCGATCGGACGCCGTGCATGTGGAAGGACCGGAAGCCAGTGTGCATCGAGTCAAAGGCGTATTTCAGGACTTTGAGGCGCTGCGTCGACAGGGAATTAATCTGCATAACGGCGAGCTGAATGGAATGCTGCGCCTGGTGGTGGCGGACCAGGCAACGACGCTTCGGTCGCTGGTGGATGCGGGCAAGCAGCGGTCGGCGGGCGTGAAGCGCGCCGTACAGCCGCGGAGTGTGAATCAGCGCAAGTATGTTGAGGCCATTGAGCAGAACGACATGGTGTTTGGCGTGGGGCCGGCGGGTACGGGGAAGACGTATCTTGCCGTGGCTATGGCCGTGGCCGCGTTGAATGCGAAGAAGGTGAGCCGGATGGTGCTGGTGCGGCCGGCGGTGGAGGCGGGTGAGAAGCTGGGGTTTCTTCCGGGGTTGCTTCAGGAAAAAGTGGACCCGTATTTAAGGCCGCTGTATGACGCGCTCTACGATCTGCTCGAGCCCGATAAGGTCGACAAGATGCTGGAGAAGAACGTGATTGAAGTGGCGCCGCTTGCGTTCATGCGCGGGCGCACGCTGAGCGACGCGTTCGTCATCATGGACGAGGCGCAGAACACGACGATCGAGCAGATGAAGATGTTCCTGACGCGCATGGGGAACAATTCAAAGGCTGTGATCACGGGGGACATTACGCAGATCGATCTGCCCAATCCGCGGAAGTCGGGGCTGGTGGACGCGATCAATGTGCTTGAAGGGGTGGAGGGGATCAAGTTCTGCCACTTTGAGGATGGAGACGTGGTGCGGCACGCGCTGGTGCAGCGCATTGTGCGGGCGTACGAGGCGAAAAAGCCGCAGCAGCAGGAACTGCCGCTGGGAATTGGCGAGGGCATCGAGGTGCAGGGGCAGCAGAGCCGCGAGGAGCGGAAGGCGCAGCAGGCGGCGAAACCGCAGTAGGGCTGCCGTTCGCATAGAATGGAAGTATGCGGGGCCGTCCATGTGACGGCCCTTCACACGATGATCTTTCTCGACCCAGATTTGGATGATCATTCACCCCCCGGACGAAGACCTGTCCGCGGGGGCCCCGAAACCCACC
>JANXQR010000677.1 GCA_025353435.1 Acidobacteriota bacterium
GAACGGCCAGGCCCTGGAAGTGCTGGAGCACGGGCGACGATTCCTGAAAGTAAAGACGCAGAAGAATGAGATTGGCTGGATCGAGGAGCACGCCGTGATCGACGGCGAGACGTATAGTGACTTCTCTCAGCTTGCGCAGCAGCATAAAGGCGATCCGGTGGTGGCTACGGCGGTGGTGCGCGATGACGTATTTCTGCATGTGAGTCCGGGGCGAGCGACGCAGCGCTTTTATCTGCTGCCCGCGAATGCCAAGGTGCAGCTGCTGGTGCGCGCGGCCATGGCAAAGACGGCGCCGGGGGTAAAGCCGGTCCACAAGTCGATCGCGGTGACTCAGCCACCGGCGAAGGTAGCGATAGCAGCCAACGCTGTTGCGACGCCCGCCCCGATCAAGATTGCGGTGCCGGTTGCGAAACCATCTGGAGATGCACCGACCACGCCAGTCGACGCGCCGGTAATCGAAGACTGGTGGCTGGTGCGCGATGGTCAAGGGCGCGCGGGATGGCTGTTGGCGAGCCGCATGGATGTGGATGTGCCCGACTCGGTAGGGCAATACGCGGAAGGCCAGCGCATTGTGGGAGCGTACGTGCTGACTACGATTCACGACGATGATTCGAGCACCCCCGACCACCAGGTGCCGGAGTACGTGATGTTGCTGGAGCCGCCGAAGAATGGCCTGCCATACGACTTCGACCAGGTGCGCGTTTTCACGTGGAGCGTGAAACGGCACCGCTACGAGACGGCATTCCGGCTGCATCCAATCCAGGGTTTTCTGCCGGTCACCATCAACTCGGTTCCGGTCAAGGGCGGCAGCGCGCCGGGCTTCAGTTTTCTGCTGGCGAACGGCGGAAACGTGAGTGTGGACACGAATTCGGGGATCATGCGGCCGGTGTCGCCGCGCACGCTGAATTACGAGATGATCGATACCGTGGTGAAGCGCGTGGGGCCTGACCTGGCGCCGATTTCCGCGATGCATGATGCGGATGAAAAAAAGAATGTAAAGGCTGGGAAGAAGCCGGCAAAAAAGAAAAGATAGATACGGCCACCGCGCGACGCATTCAGTTCTCTCTGGCAAGCACAATCATGGTGTGCTTCAATAATTTCCTATGTTCCTTTCCTGGCGAGGCCGTGGCTGGATGGTCGCTGTTTCCACCGCCGGGTGCCTGCTCGCGTCTGACTATCTGACTAGCGCTTACTTCCACAACGAGAACTACTATGCACAGCACGGCTGGCCGAAATTGGCGGCTTTCTGGGCCGCAGCGGGAATTGTTCAGGCATTTGTGCCACGTGGCGAGGAGATCCTTCCAGGAGCAACTGACATCTCGGCGAAAACGTCGGTTCTTCGAGAGAAAGACGGGCTCTTCTTCGTTCCCATCAAATACTGGCCGCTGATTCTGCTTGGGGCAGGGATACTCTTCAATTTCATCAGGGGCTGAAAATCGCACGCCAGCGCGATCAACCGCGCTTTCGCAATTCCCGCTGCACGACTCGCGACATCTTCGCTTCGGCCGGCGTTTTGCCGGTCCAGATTTCGAATTGGCGCGCGCCCTGCTGCACAAACATCTCCAAGCCGTTGATGACAGGAATGCCGCGCGATTTGGCAAGTTTCAACAATGGCGTTTCGAGCGGGTTGTAGACCATGTCGAAGACCAGGCCGGCGTTCAGTTCGCTCTCTGCGAGCGGCAGGGGTTGGGACGATCCGGCCATGCCACAGGGCGTGGAGTTGATGAGTACATCGAAGTGATGCTTCGCCAATTGTGATTGCTTGAGAGCGCTTGCCCCGGCGGCCTTTGCGAGCGTGACCGCGTGCTGATGAGTGCGGTTGATGACGAAGACTTCCGCGCCCTGATCGACGAGCCCGAAGACGGCAGCACGCGCCGCGCCGCCGGCACCAAGAACCGCTACACGCGCGCCACGCATCTTGATGCGCTTTTCGAGTGGACGGACCACGCCGGCAACGTCCGTGTTGTAGCCGTAGAGTTTGCCGTCAGCGGCGACGCGCAGGGTATTGCAGGCGCCGATCTTCTCTGTCAGGGCATCCATGTGGGCGAGGTGGGGCAAGACCTCCTGTTTAAGCGGCATAGTGATGGCTAGGCCGCATAATGGCAATTCGAGCGTGATTGCGAGCAGGTCAGAAAGTGCGCGGACTTTGAGCGGCAGCAGCACGGCGTTCACGCCTTCGCGGCGGAAGGCGGTGTTGTGCATGAGCGGCGAGAGCGAGTGGGCAATGGGGTTGCCGGCGACTCCAAATATGCGCGTCTCGGGGTTGATCTTGTCGATGCGATACAAAGTGCGCAGTGTGTAGGCGCTGACCTGGCCGGGCGCGGTCTCGGAGCCGTCTTCGAGCGACGCAAAGGTGAACGCGCTGCCGGCGCGCGGGCCGAGGACTCGGCTGATGAGGCCTTCCTCACCCATGGCGATGGCGACGAAACGGGATTTGGCCGAACGGTATTCCAACAAGCGTAGGATGGCGAGGTTGTCGGCGAGTGATTGCGCGGTGGAGACGACCTTGATGATGTCGGGCTCGAAGGACGCGATGCGATCGGCGGCGTCTTCGAGGCCGCGTGTACGGGAGAAATCGTGAAAGCTGATGAGGAGCGCGGCGTCGGCGCGTTGCTGGGCGGCGCGGAATTTTTCGAATTGAGCGGGCGAGGCTTCTTCGGCGGATTCGACTTCAAGGTCGATGATTTGGCAGCCAGCGCGGGCGGCTTTTAGCAGGATTTCCAATTCCTCAGTCAGTGGCCCGACAAAGTTACCGCCGTGAGGCTGGCGGCGGCAGGTGCCGATTGCGATCACGTTTGGATGCGCGGCGAGAAAGGTCTTGATCTTGGGAAGGACGGCGGCAGGGCCAGGAAGCGAGTCGAGTCGGAACTCGAGGAAGCGAGAGTCTTTGAGGGCGTCGGCAGCGCGTTGCATCATTTCCGCCGGAGTTCCGGCCTGGATGGCCGTGCATACCCTGCCGAGGCGCAAATGCGTTCGGGACGAGGCAGCAGGAGTCAATCGCGGAGCGAGCTTTTTCATAGGGCCAACTGACGCATCTTAGAAGGGTTAGGGAAGGGATGCAAGGTGAGCGCGGACGCTGAAGCGGCGTTTCGCCTCCCCAATGTGGCAACCTAGAAGTTTGGAGGGTTGTGCATCCGATGTCAGTCGATTCTGTTGCTGCAGTCAAAATATGCGAAGAGATTCATGCGTGGGAGGCCGGCGGCGCCGAGTCGGCCGAAGCGCTCAGGGCGTGGGTGAGTGCGCGACTCGCCGCGCATGAGGCAGCGCTTGCCGCGCTCCTGGCTGTGGACGGTCCGCGAACGACGGAGAATACGCTGCGCCTGTATGACGTCGCTGTCGAACATTTGAGTCTGGCAGGTTCGCAGGCGGGCGTACTGAATTCGGTGGCGGCTGACAAGGCGGTTCGCGACCAGGCGCAAATGGAAGCGCAGCGCGTGTCGCAGGCGGGGTCTGCGTTGAGTCTGAACCGCGCAGTGTATGACGCGCTGGTTGCAATGAACGTCGAGCAATCGAATGCTGCGACAAAACACTATGTTGAGCGCACGCTGCTGGGCTATCGCCTGGCCGGCGTGGACAAGGACGAGCCTACGCGCGCGCACTTGCAGGCACTACACGAGAAGGCCACGCGGCATGCGTTGGACTTCAGCCGCAATATCCAGGAAGGCGGCAAGACGATTACGGCGACTCCCGACGAACTTGCCGGCTTGCCCGCCGATTACGTGACACGACACCATCCGGGCGCAGACGGCAACATCACGCTCACCACCGACCAGCCCGATATGCAGCCGATTATGACGTTTGCATCGAGCGCGGCGCTGCGACTGCGTATGTTTCTGGCCTACAACACGCGTGCTTATCCGCAGAACAAGGCGGTTCTTGAAGAGTTGCTTGCCACGCGGCAGGAGATTGCGAATGTGCTGGGGTTTCGCAGCTGGGCGGACCTGGCGACAGCCGACCAGATGATGGGCTCAGCAGCGAATGCGCGTGTGTTTCTCATGAAGCTTGATGAGGCCAGCCGCGAAGGGGGTCGCCGCGAGCACAACATGATAATGGAATTTGCGCGCGGGCGAGTGCCTGGATTGAGCGAGATCGACATGACGAGCCGGGGCTATTGGTACGAGCAATACCGCCGGTCGGCATTTGATTTTGACTCGCAGTCGGTGCGGCCGTATTTTCCGTATTCGCAGGTGGAGGCTGGGATCCTGGAAACGGCGGCCCGGCTGTTCAAAGTGGAGTTCAAGCCTTCCGACGGGACCGGTTGGGATCCAGCCGTTTCCGTCTTCGATGTGTTTGAGGGTGGGAAGCGCGTGGGCCGGTTCTATCTCGACATGCACCCGCGCGAGGGCAAGGATAAGTGGTTCTCGGCGGCTCCGGTGGTGACGGGCGTGCGTGGGCGCTATCTGCCGGAGGCGGCGCTGATCTGCAATTTTCCAGGCGGCGAAGCGGGCGATCCGGGGCTGATGCAGTACAACGACGTGGTCACGTTTTTCCATGAATTCGGACACTTGATGCATGCCATTCTTGGCGGACGCACGGAGTGGGCAGGGCTGTCGGGATTTGCAACCGAGGGCGACTTCATCGAAGTGCCGTCGCAAATGCTGGAAGAGTTCTTCCGCGATGAGAACCTTTTGCGGTCATTCGCGAGGCACTATGAGACCGGCGAGGTATTGCCGAGCGAGATCATCCGAAAGATGAAGGCGGCCAGCTCGTTCGGGCGCGCCGATGGCATGCGGACGCAGATTTACTACACCACACTTTCGCTCGATCTGCACGATCAGGATCCGGCGGGCATTGACCTGGACTGGATCATCAAGGAGCTTTACACAAAGTTTCAGCCGTGGACGTGGATAGACGGAAATCGCATGTACGCGAGCTTCGGCCACCTTACCGGCTACTCATCGAATTACTACACGTACGCGTTCGACAAGGTGATTGCGCTCGATTTCTTTGCCCAGTTTGATCCGAGAGATCTGCTTGGCTGCGATGCCGGCTCGCGCTATCGTACCGCGGTGCTGGAGCAGGGCGGGTCCAAGCCCGGACGGCAGATGGTGCGCGATTTCCTGGGGCGCGACGAGGAGTTCGAAGCGTTTTCCAAGTGGCTCAACGAGGAGTTTGAAGCCGAGCTTCTCGCTTCCAGCTAACGGCTGCCGATCGAGGAGGTTTCTATTTGAACGCCAGCGATTTTCGTCGCATTGCACTGAGCCTTGAAGGGGCAGGG
>JANXQR010000695.1 GCA_025353435.1 Acidobacteriota bacterium
CAGCGCTTTCTGGCGGACTGGTGGGTCCGCATCGTACTTAGCTCCTCAGCGTTGTTGACCGGAAGTTTCCTCGCTCTCGGAGGAAACCTATTCGAATTCAACGTGTGGAGTCAGGTTCTGGCCATTCCTTCAGTTGTCGTCCTCACGGCAATGTTGATCTATGGATCTGTGGAATCAACGTTGCCCAAAGGGTCGACCTGGTTGTTCAGCGGTGCTGACATGGTGTGGCCCGGGCGTCGCAGCTATGCCCTCTACCTTATCCATGTGCCGCTGTTGGTCGCTGTCGAAGAGAGCCGATTGCACGGCCGCCTCAATCAACTCCCGCACACAATTGGCGTCAATCTCCTGTTGATTGTGTTGACCATTTTGGCCGCTCTCATACTCACAGAAGCTTCATGGAAGTTGATCGAGTCCCCGGCGCAGGTTCTACGGCGACGCTTGATGCGCGGAACTGAAGGCGTAGGTCAAGTTCGACTGTCTGAAGAGGGTGCGATAGTCGACCTCGCGATGTCGACTTCAACCCGGCCCGTCGGCGCACCAAGGGTTGTCATCAAGGGTGAAAATAAATAATCAACTCATTGCTCACTCGCTTTTCATGATTGCCGTAACCTCGAATTGGTATGAAGCGATTCCAGTTGTGGGTCGCCACTGACCGGCAAATTAACAACGGAGATGATTTTCGACGATGGACACGGCCTCAATCCAATTTGTGCTTTTCGGCCTGGCAGCGGCCATCATCTCGAATTTCAGCCGCTCGCGCGTTTGGCGTTCGATTGTGCTCCTCGCTGCGAGCATCCTGTTCCTTGGAGTTCTGGCGCATAATCCGCTGGTGTTTCTTCCCCTGACGGGGTTTCTGGTGCTCGGCTATATCGGGCTGCAACTGATTGAACGCGGCTGGTCAAAATCCGCGGTGGGCAGCATTCTGGCCGTATTGCTCGTCTATATCTGGCTAAAGAAGTACACCTTCCTGCCGGAAGGCATCCTTCTGCACTCTGCTTACTTCGTGCTAGGGCTTTCGTACATCTTCTTTCGCGTCATGCACCTGCTTATCGATGCCGGAGATGAATCAGTGAAGCGGCACATCGGATTAGGCGCATACCTGGTCTACACGCTCAATTTCACCACGTTCGTCTCCGGCCCCATTCAGCGCTAC
>JANXQR010000718.1 GCA_025353435.1 Acidobacteriota bacterium
TGTCTTTGAGGTGAATCTCGATTTTGACGACGGACTGTTTCTGTTCGTAGGCGAATTTGGGTAACGGTTCCTGGGCGTGGATGAGGCTCGTGAGCAGGAAGGGCGACAGGATGAGTATGGCAATGGCGCGAATGGGGAACATCAATCCTCCGGGTCGATCAAGGCTTATAGCGCAAGACTTGTTGCGCTTCAATTCACTCGGCGATCGTGAGGAGTTTTCGAAGTGCTGGTTTTGAATCCTTTGTATGAGCTTAGACGAAAGCTTGCGGCGTGCGTGAGAGGTTTTTGCGTGGCGGGCTTTCTCAACGGAAGGATAGAGACGGTAAAGCAGATTCTTCGGCTCACCACCCCCAAACTGAAAGACGTTTGGGGTCCCGTTCGCTCAGAATGACAGCCTCACAACATTAAGAACTTCTGAGACATGGCATTAGGTCTGCGTGGCGATTTGCGAGGCGGTGCGGTCCTTCCATTTTCCGCGGGTGAAGTCAGGGAATTTGGCGGGGGCGCTGCCGTTGGCGATCGAGGCTCGGCTGAGCGGGCCGGGGGCTGACCACATGGCCGCATCGTAGACATCCATGTCGGGGACGAGGCCCTGGCGCATGCACTGCATGAGGCGGTAGAGCATGATGTAGTCCATGCCGCCGTGGCCGCCGAGCTTCTGCGCAATTTCGCCTTCCTGCTTCCAGAGCGGGTGCTGATGCTCCTTGAATGCGTCGATGGTGCCCCAGGCTTCGCCGCCGGGCTGGCCGTCGAAATAAATGCGCGGAGGATAGTCAGCGAACGCGCCCTTGGTGCCGGCGATGGCGTTGATGCGGTCGTAGGGATGGGGGTTGACGGTGTCGTGCTTGAGGGTGATGGTGAGGCCGTTGGCGGTTTTGATGATGGAGGTGTTCATGTCGCCGTTGATGTAATGCTCGGCCCAGCGCGGATCGGAGGGCGGGATTTTTTCCTTGCGATAGGCATCGAGACCGCGCTGCGGAGTGCTGACGGAGACGATGTAATCGAAGCGGTCGCCGCGCTGGATGCCCATGTAGTTGGCGACGGGGCCGAGGCCGTGGGTGGGATAGAGGTTGCCGTTGCGCAGGGTGTGCGCGGTTCGGCGCCAGAGGCCTTCCCCCTTGTTGGAGAAGAGCTCGTCGCGGAGGTCGTGGATGTAGGCGCCTTCGCCGTAGAGGAGGTCGCCGAAGAGGCCGGCGTGGATCATGCGGAGGATGAGGGTTTCGTTGTAGCCGTAGCAGCAGTTTTCAAGCATGGTGCAGTGGCGGCGCGTTTGCTCGGATGTGTCGACGAGCTTCCAACAGTCTTCGATGGTGCCGGCGGCGGGGACTTCGACCATGGTGTGCTTGCCGTGCTTCATGGCGGCGACGGCCATTTCAACGTGCCAGTTCCACGGGGTGGCGCTGATGACGAGGTTGAGATCGTCGCGGGCAACGAGGGATTCAAAGGCATGATCGCCGTTGGTGTAGAGCTCGGGTGAGGGCTGGCCGGCTTTGACGACGAGCGATTGGGCGTGCTCGGCTTTCTCTTTTACGACGTCGCAGAGGGCGAGAATTTTGATGTCGGCGGCGAGGAGATTTTCAAGCAGGCTGGTGCCGCGGCCGCCGGTACCGATGATGCCAATTTTGGGCTCGGCCGCGGTGTACGGTACGCCGATCATGCAGGTGGCGTGGGGCTTTGCAGACTCAGCTTGGAGGGCGGGGATGCTGGCGCCGACGGCGGTGAGGCTGCTGATGCGAAGGAAGTCTCTTCGCGACAAATCATTGAGTAGGTCGGGGGACTCGTCGTGCATTATTTCTCCTCGCGGCGGTGGACCTGAACAGTATGAAAGCACTGTACAGCAGCGAGGGTGGAGGTGGTGAAGGGCCAAGGCGGATTTGGACCTTCACGCGGACACGGAATTTACTTTGCAGGAGGGACAGGGATCACGCGGTCGATCCAAAACTGCTTTTCCTTTTCGAACGCGGCTCGGTCTTCGGGCGAGATGCGCACGGTGTCACCGGTGCCTGCTTTGACCTTGACTACTTTGCGAAGCGCGCCTTCGGGCGAGGTCAGATAGAGAATCTGATCTTTGCTTGTTTCGTCGACGACGAAAATGACAATGTCGGTCTTGTTCGTTTCTGAGACGTCGAGTCCCTGAACGTGATTGGGTGTGCGCACCACGCCCTGCAGGACGGGGCTCTCCGCTTCCTTGGCAAGTCCCAGGAGCGTGGAGATGTGAGGCGGCAGCTTGGAATGGAAGCCTTTCTGAGCGACTATGTCGGCTGCCTGGGCGAACTTTTTCTGCGTATGGGGAGCGGGCGAATGCTTCGGCTTCGGAGTATCTGCGGGCAGGATTGTGACTGCGAGAACGAGAACCGCGACCAGCCCGACAAAACGACGTGCGAAAGGTGTCGACACTAAAGCCCCCTGAATTTGCGCGCTGACTTATTGTCGCAGGAGGCGGGGGTGGCCGCCAATTGCGCTGTCGGTGGAACTGGGGGAGGGATGGACAGCGGGTGATGCTGGCCAATTCGTGCGCTAGTTGGGGCGCGGGCCGGCTTGGCGCCTAAAGATGCTTGCCAGGCGGAGGAACGGAGTCCGGTTTGCGATGGGCACCAAGACGGGAGCGGTCGCGGGGCGCGACGGCCGTGTCCGGTTATGAGTGCGCGAGCGGAAGTCGCAGCTTGTGCAGATAAACCAGCTTCGATATTCGTTGGGCGGGTGGGGAGTGAGGCAGACCGAAACGGAGTTCTGGTCACACTCGGGGCACTGCAATCCATCGAGAACGCCGCTTGCGACCTGGGTGAGCAGGCGCGTATAGCCCTCGATAAGCGTACGACTGGCAGAGTCAGAATTCTTTGTAGGCATGTGTTTTGACTTGGAAAACCGGTGTCGCAGGGGGATTGGAATTGATTGTGAGAAGTCAACAATACTAGAGAGAATTGAAACTTTGAAGGGAATTTCTTAAAAATAAATGTCTGCTTGTGCAAAATATGAGCGCCGAAGGGTAAATGGAGTGGTAGCTGAGGTGAGGCGGTCAGAAGGGATGGACGCGGCGTGATTGATAGAAACAGAGAGTCCCAGATCTCAGCGGCGAGACCTGGAACTCCTGGCGGGGGAAGTTTTGGTTAGTCGTTGCTTTCAGACTGGGCCATGCTCTGGTCGGGGCGAACGGTGCGGTAGCTGGCGTTGCCGCGCGACCAGACGAGGAGGAGCATGTCCTTGTCAGTTGGGGCAGCGTGGACGGCAGTGGCGAATTGGCTGGCGTCGGTTGCGGGCTTGCGGTTGACTTCCTGGATAATGTCGCCTGGCTGAAGGCCGGCATCTTCAGCGGGGCTGCCGGGGCGGACTTGCTGGATGACGACGCCCTTGATTGATTCAGGGGCGTTGAGCTGCTGGCGGGTCTGGTCGTCGAGATTGGCGACGGCGATGCCGATCATGCCCTTTTGCTTGGTGCCGGGATTGTCGCTTGAGGCTTCTTCGCCTTTGGCGTGGTATTGGCCGACGGTGAGATCGAGGCTCAGGGGCTTGCCTTCGCGGATGACGCCGAGCTTGAGGGCGTTGCCGGGGGACAGCTGGCTGATGACAACCTGGAGCGCACTGGCGTTGACGACTTTTTGGCCGTTGACCTCGGTGACCACATCGCCTTGCTTCAGGCCGCCTTTGCTGGCCGGAGATTCGGGGGTGACCTGGGAGACGATGGCACCGGATGCTTCTTTCAGGTTGAAGAATTCCGCATTGGCGGGGGTCACGTCGTTGATGTTGATGCCGAGGTAACCATGGTCGACATGGCCATGCTTGATGATCTGGTCGGTGGTGGCGCGGACCACTTGCGACGGGATGGCAAAGCCGGCGCCGGCGAAGGAACCGGAGTCCGAGATGATGAAGGTGTTGATGCCGACAAGCTCCCCGCGCGCGTCGACCAATGGACCGCCGGAGTTGCCTGGATTGATGGCGGCATCGGTCTGGATGTAGCCACCGGGCTTGCGGGCGTCAGTTGAGTAGGGGTTGGGGCGATTGACAGCGCTTACGATGCCGCGGGTGACGGAAAACTGGAAGTAGCCGAAGGGGCTGCCGAAGGCGAGCACCGTTTGGCCGGGCTCGAGCTTGGTGGAATCGCCCCAGGCCACAGTGGGCAGGTTGGTGGCGTCGATTTTGACCACGGCGAGATCGGTGAGCTTGTCGCGGCCGATGACCTTGGCGTTGAAGACGCGTCGGTCGTTGAGAGTGACGCGGATCTGGGTGGAGCCATCGACGACGTGCTCGTTGGTGACGATGTAGCCATCAGGCGAGATGATGATGCCGGAGCCGATGCCGTGCTCAATCTGCGGCTGCTGAGGCATCTGCGGCCCCATTTGGCCGAAGAAGCGGCGCAGGTTGGGCGGGATTTGCTGCATGCGGCCGCCGCCTTCGTCTTCGCCTTCCTGATCGGTAGGGCGGGAGGTGACGGCAACGTTGACGACGGCTGGAGTGACCTTGGAAGCGACGGCTTCCATGGCGCGGTCAAGCGAGGTGAGAGCGGACACGCTGTCGTCGCCGAGGGGCATGGCGGCAGCAGCCGACGCAGCCTGAACGCGGCCGAAGCCGACGAACACGGCAGCGCCCAGGATGAAGGCAGCAACGACCGCAAGGGGTGCGGAGAGTTTCTTCGCTGTGGCTACTAAATGATTAGTTGATTCAGTCATGGACATTTTCTCCGAGGTGTTGATTTCTCTTCTTTTGAAGTGCGGTGCGGTGCGGTGAGCTGCACGAAGGTTCGCGTTAAATCTTGATTATCAGCCAGCCGTCGGGGGTGCGGACTACATAGACGGCCTGCACCACCCTCGTTTCGCGAATTTGCTGCTGTCTTGAAACTGTGTAGGTCATTCCATCCTGGCTGCGTGTCTCGGTCCATTCGGTCATGACCGTGACGGCGCGGTCGGAGTAAATGTTGTCTGGCAGAGGGGTTCTAAGGCTGGCCAAACGGGCCGGTTGGAGCTGTGGCAGTGCGCGCCGCTTGTGTATGGCCTTTACGGGGACGGAATACGGCAGTGATTCGTTGTGCGGCATGACTGCTTTCACCATCGTTGCGGTGCCACCGAGGGCGCCGGCCAGTGCCGCAGGATCAAGCGGGGGGAGGGCTTGAGCCTGTTGTACAGTGCTGACCGACGGGACAAAGCTGACGAATTGGGGGGCGTGGGCGAGGTTAAGTGTGCATCCAAGTGCGCCGGCAATCAGTGTGGCGCAGACAGCCAGCGCGGATTTGCGGCCCATGGTGCGCGCGGGCTGGGTGAGAATGCGATGGACGCGGCGAACGAGCTCTGGGCGGCGCTCCCAGGCGCCTAAAGCGAGGGAGAAGGTGCGGCGCATCAGCGAATATTCGGCCAAATGGGTAAGGCAGAGCGCGTAGGCTTTGCGGCCTGATCCGGAGTTCAGGACGCGGTCGTCGCAGGCGAGTTCGCGTTCTGCGCAAAGGCGGCGCTCGACCCAGAGCAGCGCGGGATTCAGCGGGAATAGGACGAGGGCCAGCTTCTGCAGGAGATTGGTCCAATCGTCGCCGCGGTGGAGGTGCTCGATTTCGTGGATGACGACCTGATGGAGTTCTGATTCCGAGAGGTCTGCGAGAAGCACCGGAGGCACCAGGATGCGGGGGCGGAAGAAGCCGAGAACGCTGGGGCGGGCGACTTCGTTTGACGCACAAAGCTGAACGTGGCGGTTGCCTGGGGCACGCAGAAGCGGTTCGAGGTCGGTAGAGGTTTCGACCGGAATGGCGCGACCGGCGAGGGCGTGGAGATGGATGGCGCTGATGATCAGCTGCAGGGCGCGAAAAACGGAAAAGGCCAGTGAGGCGGCGGCGACGGCGAGGCTCCAGCGGAGATCGAGCTGGATCGGATGTGGAGTGAGATGCTGTCCGCCCCGGTTGGTGGTGATGAAGGGAAGGAGATGAAGCAAAGCCAGCAGGATGAACACGTTGAGCCAGATGATGGAGCGAGCCGCGGCGCTGAGGCCCGGAAACAGACGAAGGCAGATGACTACCAGAGAGGCCAGAAGCGCCCCTTGCCAGATGGCGGAGATGAGAGCGCCGGTGGCTTCGGCCGACAGGTGCGAAAAGAGGTTGACGAGCTGGCTCATTCCGCGATCTCCTCTTGCTGATCTTGACCCAGGTCGGCATCCAGGTCGGCGGGCGAGGTGGCGATGGCTTCCTTGAGGCGGCGAAGTTCTTCCGGAGTGATCTCGTCGTCGCCGAGCAACGAGAGGAGGAGGCGCTCGCGGGAGTTGCCGAAGAAGCGCTG
>JANXQR010000744.1 GCA_025353435.1 Acidobacteriota bacterium
CAGTTGGCGGCGCGATAGCATGTGCCGCGAAAACGCCCCGGGTCGATGAAGGTCTCAGCGAAGTACACCGGATGGCTGTACAACTGCTCCCAGTCCCGCTTGAGCCGCGCGGTGACACGGGCAAGCAGATGAGAGGCCAGATGCGGAACCCGCACCCAGGGCAGGATCAGGAAGCGCGTGTTGTATGCGATGAAGCGGATGTTGGCCCGCCGCGCCGCGGCGCTCCAGCCGATATAGCGGTCGCGGCTGCCCAGGTGCCGCGGCGCCGAACTCCACGCCATGCAGGCGATCGGCCTTCCGTGAGACCAAGCCAGATACTTCAGGTGCTCGCCAACCGGCTGTTCGTAGCGAAGATAATGATGGTGCTCGATGAGGCTGTTGAACAACGCTTCGTTGGCGGTGCGTCGCACCTGCTCGAGTTCGATGGACTGAAGTTGCCTGAGCGGATCTTCTATCGGCGTCTGATCGACGAGCATCGCCGGCGGCCGCCCGCGGCGAGCCAGAGGGTTCGGGGAGATCTGACGCACTTCAGGAAGCTCGATCGCGCCCGCACGATGAAGCATCAGCAACAGCCCTCGGCAGACCATGTCGCGCAGGGCGCCGTTGGCCTGCCGCCACTGCCAGGCCTCGCACAGCTTGACCGACAGCTTGCGCCGGCTCAGATGGGGATAGCGAGCAATCAACTCGCGGACGAAAGTTACATCTTTTGCGCCGATCGTCCGGCCCCGGTAGCGCCACTCGTCTGTCATCGCCGATCAGTGTGACAGAGTAAAAACCGGAACGCAAGTGTTTTTTATGTTGCGGCGTCTTATCCGTTCACCCGCCGCCACTGCGGCGCCGCTTCCGTGTCGGGGTTGCCGGCAGCCAGCAGCAACTGCGCCTGATGTGCGAGCAGGGGCTTGCCGGCTTCCGTACTCGACGGCCACCACCGGAAACGTCCCTTCGACAACCGCTTGGTTGCCAGCCAAAATCCTTGCCCATCGAAGGCAAGAATACGAATGGCCTTCGCGCTGCGGTTACGAAAGAAGAACAGGCAGCCAGAAAACGGATCCGAACGCAACGTCTCGCGGCACAGCTGCGCTAAAGAATCGATGCCTCGACGGCCATCGACTGATTCGACAGCAACCAGAATGCGCATCTGCGGCGTGATCTGAATCAGCTGACGACCTCCCACAACGCGCGGCTCAGTCCGGCAAGATCCTCGGCCGCGCTGCCCCGCAGCCGCAGGCGCAGCTTGCCCCGTGCGCCTTCCAGCTCAATAACGCACTCATCTCCACCCAATGCAGCCAAAGGCGTCAGTTCAACAAATCTGGTCGGCGAAGAAGCCTTGCCCCGCGTAGCGTTCATCACCCGCTTCAGTTTGCTGTACTCCAGATGCAAAACCTGGCCGGTGCGAAATACTCCGTGCTCCCGCGCCGCCGCGGCAGCTGCCCTCCACAATGCTTCCGGCAATGGCGACCTGCCCTGTCGCGTACTCCGCCACCGCTCCAGCTTCTGATAAACACGCCGCAGCCCGGCAGGTATTTCGGCTTCCGCGACCTTGGCCATGTCGGCTCCCTCGCCCTTGTCGGGCTTCTCCTCCGACACTACCAACCCGGCGCTGATACGTCACGCAGGCCTGCCGAAAAGACACAAATCTCCCGATGATTCTGTCGATCTTCAACGCAATGCCGAATCTGCCCTTGATCGAATTCAGCGCAACGATGTAGGCCAAGGTATTGTGGACGCGACTTATTACATTGAATTGGCGGCGCATGTGGAGCCGCGGCGATCTATCCAAGTTCTTGAAGCCTATTTCGCTCGCTCCCACGAACCGGATCTACGCGGTGAAATCGCCTCTGTCCTTGTCTCCCTTGGAGATAAAGACCGTCAATTCTGGAACCTGATTCTCAGCCAGGCTCAGGCGGCACTCAGCGAGGCCCCTCCCGACCCGTTCGAGAAGGGGCAGTCCGATGAATCTCCAGCCCCATGCTCATCTGAAGTTTTTCTGAACTGGGCGAAGAGCCACAACCTCAGCCGCGAAGAAGCTTGTGGGGAGGCGGGTATCGGCATCGCCCAAAGGGTTCGTCCTCTCGCCGAATCAGGCGATCGGAGGGTGATCCCGATCCTAAAACAGGCACTTAAATCCCACAATAGCTTAATCCAGTTGATGGCCGCCCATGGCCTTGTCCTAACCGGGGATGGGGATGCGATCACGCTCGTCATCGAAGCAATCGAGCATGCCCCAGAGGATCAGGCGAGAGCGTTAGCAGATAACCTGATCGAATCCGATGACCCACGCGCACAATCCGTCCTCCATCAGTACTCTCCTGACGTTAACTTTCCCGACGCACATCGGTTTCGAACACAGAGGGCACAGTGGCGGCGCCCAATTCTGGTCGGCAGCTAGTCGGGGTCGTGGTTAGTGGTGTTTCTGCTCGGAGCCGCCTTCGGGTTCGGAGGCTTCGTCGCTTCAGGGTTTCTCCAACACTAATCGAAGCGAAAACACTTAGCGATAGAGCAGAAAAGACCGCTCCAAAAGAATCCCAATCCAGGCGCGCCGTTACCCCTGAATCTCCGGGTGGATTGTGGGCGATACGCACGTAACTCCCCAAAGGGCGAAGTATCGGCGAACCAAAAGTTGTTTCCCCATCGGCGGTCACTCGACCGGATGTGGGCCAACCGTCAAGAGCTAGGGGGTTGCGGCCATACGCGAATACGTCGCCATGCCGTCAATAGAGACACGGAGCTAAATAGAAAGCACCAGATGGTTGGAGCAATCAGCCGAAGCAGTATTAAATCGCCCCCAGTATTCGGGCAAACTCAAGGCCACTGACGATTCACTCTGTCGAGCTATTCGTTGAGATGTGGAAGCGCGTGGTCATCTTGCGGGTACCCCGGCTTGAGCCGGCGCACATTGTTTGCGGTGGATTTTTACTGCGAAGCGGCGAATGATCAGGGGCGGAATTCCAAGGATGCCAAACACGGTGACGAAGAAAAACAGATTGAATACAAAGTCCGTTGGCGTGGCTCCTGTGTCCCCGGCTTTCGGCAGGTCATTCCCGGCCCAGCCTGCGTAGAGGACAAAAATGAAGCAAGGCAAATACGCATAGAAGCACAGATGCAAAATCCAGGCCTTTGCGCCAATGGGGCGAAAGAGCAAGAAAGTGGAACGTATCATCGAGGTGATTGAAGAGACGCCAGTGGAGCTGCGGCCGGTCCTTGTCTGCAGCGCGGTGAGTTCGTGAAGAGCTGCTTCGAGTTCGGCCGTCAGCGCGGTTTGCGGCGTGATAG
>JANXQR010000750.1 GCA_025353435.1 Acidobacteriota bacterium
GCCGATTTCTACCAGGACAAAATTCGCAGCGCTAGGCCACCACCGAACTGCGATGTCATCCAAAACTGCCTCGAATTCAGCCCGCGCAGCTAGCACTTCGGCCACGTACCAGTTGAGATAGGATGCGTCGTCAAGGGCTGCCGGCAGGCAGGCGAGCGCCACCGAGTTCACGCTGTAAGGCGACAACACGCGGCGAATCCACTGCATCGTTTCTACCGTAGCGGCCAATACCCCAACGCGCAGTCCGGCCAGTCCGTACGCCTTCGAAAATGTCCGCGCCACCACAAGATTTGGCTGGATACCGACGAGGTCAATGACTGTCTCTCCGTAGAAATGAAAGTAAGCTTCATCCACGAGAACAATCGCATGCGGCGCCTGGCGCGCAATCTCCAAAAGCTGCCCACGAGAAGCCACGCTCCCTGCCGGGCTATTCGGGTTTGCGATCGCAATGACCTTTGTGCGTAGCGTAATCGCTTCGAGAAGCCGTCCAAAAGGAAATTGAAGGTCGTCGCCCGAAGCAATCGCAAGGATGCGAGCCTCCGTCGCCGACGCATACACCTCATACATCGTGTAAGTCGGAACGGGAAGCAACAGTTCATCACCCGCTTCGAGAAACGCCTCGAAGAGCACATGAATCGCTTCGTCCACTCCATTGGTGAGAGCAACCTGGGTTGCCGAGAGACCAAGATGATGAGCCACCATCGCTTCAATCGGGGCGCGCTCCGGGTAGCGCGTCAGGTCGCCTGCAGCGATGCCACTCAAGACGTCGCGCACTGCCGGCGAGCACGCCACCGTGTTCTCGTTGAAGTCCAGTCGCAACGTATCCCGGCAGCCTAGCGGCGGATGGTATTCCTTCATCTCGCGCACTCGAGAGCGTGGCTTCGGAAGAGTGGCCATTTCGTTTTCAGGCATTCAATCTCCTTCCACGCGATGAAGCCTTTAGTCGGACGCGAATCGCCTCTGCATGTCCGGTAAGACCCTCGGCTTCTGCCAGGAGCACTGCACTCGGGCCGAGGTCGCGCATCCCTTCGGCCTCATACTCCTGCACGGTGATGAGCTTTACAAAATCGTTCACACTCAATCCGCCGCGCACACGAGCCATGCCACCCGTCGGCAACGTGTGATTTGGTCCCGATATGTAGTCGCCCATCGGTTGCGCCGACCAACGCCCCACGAACACTGAACCGGCGTTTTGAACCCAATCAAGGTCTTCAGGCGCATCGATTGTCAGGTGTTCAGGGGCGAGGCGATTTGTGATTGACCTCGCTTCGTCAACTGAGGCCGCAAGTACTATGATCCCGTTGCGACGAAGAGCCTCGCGCGCGATTGGATTCGTCTGGCTCCGGACTTTGCATTCCACCAAGACGTATTGCGCAAGCTTCTCGCGCGTGGTGATGAAAATTGCAAGGGCTTCAGGATCGTGCTCCGCTTGCGCGACAAGTTCCGAAGCGATTTCGCCGGCTTTCCCTCGCACGCTCGTGACGACGATCTCTGTAGGTCCTGCAAGCATATCGATCGCGCAGTCGAAAGCGACGAGGCGCTTGGCAGCGGTGACGTAAAGATTGCCAGGGCCAACTATCTTGTCAACGTGCGAAATGGTTTCTGTTCCATATGCCAGCGCGGCAATGGCCTGAGCGCCCCCGAGCCGATAAAACTCCTGAATTCCCAGGAGGTGGGCCGCCGCCAAAGTCTCCTTTGCAGGCTTGGGGGAGACGACCACGATACGCTCGACCCCGGCAACCTGGGCGGGAATTGCAGTCATCAGCAACGTGGAAGGCAGCGGATGCCGCCCGCTTGGCACATAGCAACCCACTGATCGAATCGAACGGACGAGCTGACCCGTAGCAAGCCCTGGACCGGCTGATTCGGTCCACGAGTGTGGCATCTGTCGGCTCGCAAATTTCCTGATCTGATCTGCCGCAGTGGAAAGCGCGGACTGAATATCGGGATCCGTTGACTTCCAGGCAGAAGCCATCTCCTCGCGGCTGAAGCGAATTGCATCGGCGCCAGAAATTCCGTCGAAGCGTTTGGCATAGCGAAGCAACGCGCGATCTCCGCCTTTTCGCACATCTGCCACGATGCGCTTGACCGCGGGTAGCACCGCATCGAGCGCCGCACTACCTCGTCGCTCAAGCGCAGAGATGATCTCTGCAGCTTGCCGTGCACCTCGCCCTTTTGTCCGAATGATCTTCATCGTTCCTCCGGACTACAGCACGACCTTGTTCAGTGGATACTCGACGATGCCCGTGGCGTTTGCTGCCTTAAGGCGAGGAATTACATCGCGCGCAGTCCGCTCTTCGAGAATCGTATTGACCGCGACCCAATCGGAGTCGCTCAACTGTGAAACGGTGGGCGAATTCAACGCGGGGAGCACAGCCAAAACCGCATTCAGATTCGCCCGTTTCACATTGAGCATCAGGCCCACCTGCGACTGTGCATCAATGGCTCCTCGAAGCATGAGCGCAATGGATTCGACCTTCTCGCGTTTCCACGTGTCCGCCAGCGCTGCTTTGCTCGCGATAAGGTGGGTCTCGCTTTCCATGACGGTATCGATGATCTTCAGATGATTTGCTTTCAGCGAACTGCCGGTCTCGGTCACCTCAACAATCGCATCCGCCAGCGTGGGAGGTTTCACTTCGGTAGCGCCCCAGCTGAACTCCACTTTCACGTTTACGCTTTTTTTTGCGAAGTAGCGCTTGGTCACTTCGACCAGTTCCGTAGCAATGATCTTGCCTTCGAGGTCTTCGGCCTTCTCGAAGTCGCTTGACTCCGGCACGGCCAGCACCCAGCGGACTTTCCGGCGGCTCTGCTTGGCGTAAGTAAGTGTCGTGACGCTTGAGACTTCCAGGCCACTTTCCACAACCCAGTCGATGCCCGTCAGGCCGGCATCCAGCACTCCGTGTTCGACGTACCGGGCCATCTCCTGAGCGCGAATGAGCATGCACTCAATCTCAACGTCGTCGATGGATGGGAAATAGGAACGTCCATCTGCGTAAATGTTCCATCCGGCGCGTTTGAACAGTGCAATCGTCGCGTCTTGAAGGCTGCCTTTTGGAATTCCTAAACGGAGCTTGTTAGCCATTGGCTTCCTCCGTAACGCTGCCCTTTGTTCCCATTTCGATGGGGCGGGTGAAGCAACTCACCGTTCCCTCGTGACACACCAGGCCGTCGCCTTCCACCTGAACGCGAAATAGAATTGTGTCGTTGTCGCAATCAGTTGAAGCGGAAATAACGCGCAGCCGATTGCCGCTGGTTTCGCCCTTCATCCAAAGCTTCTGCCGAGTGCGGCTCCAGAACGTTACGAATCCTGTCTCGAGGGTCTTGGCATAGCTCACGGGGTTGAGAAACCCTAACATCAGCACATCGCCGGTAAGCGCATCCTGGACAATTCCCGGCGCAAGGCCATCCATCTTGTCGAAATCGATCATTTTCCTTCTCTCGTTTTGAATTCACGGAATGAAAAAGCCCGTCGGCTGAGTCGCCGGCGGGCTGCGGTGTTTCTTAGATCTGTTGGGCCGTTTAGATCAGGCCATGGCAGTCCGCCGGCATGAAGTGTCCATGATGGTGGTGATGTCCGTGATGGTGGCGGCTCTGCATCTAATTCCAAAATTAAGGGCATACCCCGTTCGTTGTCAATTGATTATTCAGCTAAGCCGACTTTGAATCGTTTCTCTTAGCATCATCCGCGCTAGCAGCTTTTGGCCGGTGCAGCACGTCGATTACACGCAAGTAAAGGTGGTTGCGCGTCTCCTCGCGTTCCGTAGCTCGAGTCACATAGCGAACTTCCACGTCGAAGTTGCTTCCGGCTGGGCGAAGATTTACTGACGGTGAAGCGCGCAGTTCCTTGAGCTGTTCGGCGCGGGTCGATCGCTTCCATTCCTGTTGTGCGAGCTTTGCATTCTCAGCCGTCTCATCCTCAACAGCGTGGAGAATTTCTTCGACGAGCACTTGCGTTTGATCAGATGCGGGAATGGATACTTCAAACTGATCGAGCATCCATTGGCCGGTGGTGGAGAAGTTGAAAAATTGGCCTCTGATCGCGAAACTGTTCATAAAGGTAATGCGCCGACCGGTTGGAAATCCTCTGGAAGCGAGCGAACCGGTCTCGAGAAGAGTCGTTGACATCAGGCCGATGTCGATGACTTCGCCCCCGACACTGTTGATCTCCACGGTGTCGCCAACGCGCATCCCCTTTTTGCCCATCAGGACGAACCATCCAAAGAATGCGACTACAAAATCCTGCAATGCGAACGTAAGAGCCGCCGTTGTGAGACCCAAAATGGTGGACGTCTGGCGCGGCGCTCCGAAGATGACAAACAGTATGAGGAGAATCCCAACGACCTGGACAGCAAGTGCCAGGACGGCGCGCAGTGTATGGCGTTGCCTGCGGTCGAGCGCGTGGTACTCCGTCACCCTACGCACCAGTCCATCACCGCAAACCATGCCGATGAGTATCAACAGAATCCACATCACAGGCTGCAGCATCAGGTGCACCAGGATCTGATGTTGCAATTGCACTTGCGCGCCCCACTTCTGATAGACAGTGGCTAATCGCTGTTCGGTCTGGATTCGATCGTAGTAGATGCTCAGTAACTGACGTTCAGCGCTTCGGTCCTTGATGTTGGCGAGATGTGCGGCCAAACCCTGATTAGCGGCGCCGGCAGCCTGAGAATTTGCATTTACCTGGGACTCGAGTGAGTTGTGGCGATCGGTAAACTGACGGGCGTCTGACAGCGCCTGCTGCTCCGCCTGCTGAATCAATTTAAGCCGCGAGCGCTGGCGATTCCAAGCTGCCAATCTCCCCGCCAATGTTGTGTAACGAGCCACCGAAAGCACTGCAATTTGGCCATCAGAGCCTTGCTGGCTGTCGTATTTCTTCATGGCGGCTTCGTGTGCGGCCAGTTCACTCTGAATCTGCGAGCGTTCATCTCCGGTGGCACGGTCGAGGTCATCATTCGCGTCTGCTAACTCATCGGAGTCAAGGCCGAGTTGGGCCTTGGCAACGTCTAGATCGGTTCCGTCATCGGGCGGGTTGGCACTGCCGGACTTGGCGGAAGCTTGCGATAGAAGCTGCTGCACTGTCGCCTGATCCTGGGCAACAAGCTGTTGAAGCTGTGTGACCCGCTGCGAAATCGCTAGAGCGTCCCCAGAGAGCTTGCGTTGTTGCGCCTGAATCGTCGCTTCTCGCAGCGCGGCCGCGAACGCCTGATCCACTTCGTGATCGGCTAGCCGTTCGGCCTCACGCGCGAACCGAATCTCTTCTGCAGTCACAGCCAGTGGCGCTAGTGCTTCCGCCGTCTGCCACGGGCCTTGATCAACAAGAATGCTCCGCGAATTGGCGCCCGTCTCCTGACTGCCTCTAGAAGGGCGGTGCTCCATGACGTCACGCGTCATCCACAAGAACACCAGACAAAGGACCAGCAGAAGCCCCAGTGAGATGAGAAGTATGAGAGTTAGTCGTCCAATTGTTAGTCGTCCAATAATGGATTCGTTCGCTTTGCCGCTGGGAGGAATCGGAGAATTCTCCATGCTTCTATTTTCGCCGGTAAGAGCCCGTAAACGACGAAAATCCGAGTGAAATATCGAGCAAATCCTTAGAGGTCAGCTTGCATCGAGGCTTCGAACGGAGGAAAATGACGCGTGGTAAAGATAACAAGAGCGTTGGCGGTGGGGATCGCATTCTGCTGCCTGGTTACGACAAGCGCGTCCCAGGTCGACCGCGATTACTCCGGTTCTCACCCGCCAAGCGCGGTACCGCCCGAATTGCGCATTGATGTGAATCACGCCACCTTGGACGAATTGCTCAAGGTTCCAGGAATGACGCGAAGCTGGGCGTCGCGAATCTTGCGATTCAGACCCTATCGCAGCAAGCAGGATCTCCTCGACGAAGGCGTTGTGCCTGGCGATGTCTATAGCCGAATTCGGGATTACCTGATTGCGCACAGAGCCAAAAGTAGTTAACGCACTGACTCCGCGTGCTCCATCTTAAGTGCCTTCTTTCCCGACAGATTCCACAAGATAGTGCTGAGAATTACGTAGAGCGTTGGGATGAAGAACAGGTTTAGCACCGTTGAGAAAAGCATGCCGCCTACGATGGTGGTTCCCACCGAGCGCCGTCCGAGCGCACCTGCGCCGGTCGCAAACACCAGCGGCAGAATTCCGAGAATGAACGCGAATGACGTCATCAGGATGGGCCGCAACCGCAATTCAGCAGCCTCGATTGCCGCTTCAGAGATGGAGCGCCCCTTCCGCCGCAACTGTTCGGCAAACTCGACGATCAGAA
>JANXQR010000828.1 GCA_025353435.1 Acidobacteriota bacterium
CGATGGCCGCCAGGCCGAAGCCCATGGCGACGCGTTTAAGCGAGGACAACACGTTCCAGCCCACGCCCTGGTCGTTCGGCCCCTTGCTGTAGAACGGGTCGCTGAATACATCGATCGCCTGCTTCAGCGTGTCGCGCGGCGGCTCAACGCCCTCGGCATTAAAATCGCCGCACCCGGCCCCACCCACTAACCACCTCGTAGCCGCACCCCCTTATCCAGTGAATTGTCATCCTGAACGAACGCAGCGAGTCGAAGGATCTGCCCGGAAGATTCGGCCAAGCCCTTTAGATTTCACATTGCCCGGACCGCCGAATCTTTGTCGTCTTGGGTGGCAGCCCTGACGCAAGCTCTTGGGAGTTCGGCTCGCAATTTGAGCCGTCTCAGCCCCCTCAAACAGCCGGCCTCACCGCCACAACAAGCACCAGCCCAGACCCCACTGACATAACTTAACAATATTAGGAATTAAATAAATTACACCTTCATATATTATGAAAAATGTCATAAAACCTGTGGTTATTCGGTATATATCACTGTGTTTTCCGTCACATCCAACTGTCTGTCGACCGGGCGTAGAGTAGCAATCGGACTCGAGGTCCAGAACAGAGGCAGTTATGTTGAAAAGACTCTTATTCGCATGTATATTCGCCGCTCTTGCCACAACCATGGGCCACGCGCTTGATCACCAGGCAAAAATCATCATCCCCATCGGACCCACCAGCCCCGCCGACGGCAAGCAGATGTACACAAGCTATTGCGCGCCGTGTCACGGCGTCGACGGCCGCGGACATGGCACCGCATCGTCTGCTCTCAAGGCTCCCCCAACCGACCTGTCGAATCTCGCTGCAGCCAACGGCGGCAAATTCCCGGTCTCCCATCTCGTGTCAGTCCTCCGCTACGGCGTTGAACACCCTGCGGCTGAAATGCCCGACTGGAATCAGATCTTTGCCCGCATGAATCAGGTGAACCCCATCATTCGCGATCAGCGCACCAGCAACCTGGTCGACTATCTGCGTACCCTCCAGGTAAGGTAGTCCCGGTACTCTCCAGTCCGGAGAGTACCAACAGATCAGCCTGACTCGGTCAGCCAATTCGCCCTGGCATCTTACCAATCAAAGGCGCCCTCGAGTAAGAATCGAGGGCGCCTTTACAACTGGCCGGATTTCACCCACTCAGAGATGGCAATTCCAGCCGTCGGATTTTCTTGTCAAGCCCCCACCCTGTGGAAAACGCTGTAACCAACACAAAATAAACAGAAAAGATATATTTGAAAATCCATTATTAATTGTTGGGACCTGTCATACTAATAATAGAGAACAAAAAAGGCCCGCCAACCAGCGGGCCTTTTTCATTTCACCAAGACTCAGGAACGAGAAGGAGCAACAAATGCCGACCGCCACCGCAAACCGCGCCTTCCTGATCCCTGATCCAGTGTTCTTTTCACTTTTCACTTCTTCACTTTTCACTTCTTTGCACCGTTCCCTGCCCTTGTGTTCCAAATCACGGTCAGCGCAAATTCCCCCCAAATTTGTGTGCAACCGCATGAATACAAGCGACTTGATCGTTTTGTTTTTTGCAATTGAATGTGACATATCTCACTTTTCAGCCCGCGAAGGCGGTCAAAGAGGCACACTATGCATTCAGCAATGCCGCAAAGTACGCGTTCAGCATGCGCCCCGTCGGATCAGCGCTGTGCACCGCATCGGAAAACTGCTGCCATCGGTCCCCGAATGCCTTCTGCACCTGCGCCTGAGTCACATCACGTTTGCCCTACCGTTCGAGGCGTCTCTGAGAGACGCACTTTGGCCGACCGCTCTCAAAGATGCTGGACAAGTGGCTTGCGAGACGGGCGATGTTTCCGCGATACTTCCGAGGCAGGCACAGGAGAGATGCAGCGCATGTGCGATGACTTGATTCACCAGGGCTTGACCCATGATCCAACCGTGTCACGCAGGGCCTTCGGGCTGGGAGTGGCGGCAACTGTCGTGCTGCATTCCTCAGTGGCTACGGCACAGACAAAGGTGGTTGAGAAGGATGTAAACGTGACGATGGCCAGCGGGGTCTCCGACTCGGCACTCATCTATCCCGAGGGCAAGGGGAGTTGGCCGGGCGTACTGGTATGGACCGACATTCTGGGGCTCAGGCCGGTGTTTCGCGAGATGGGCCAACGGCTGGCCGCCGAGGGGTACGTGGTGCTGGTGCCCAATCCGTTTTATCGGAATGCGAAGGCGCCGGTGGTGGATGGAACATTTGACTTTAGCAAGGCCGAGGACCGCGCCAAGGTGATGCCGATGGCGGCGGCGTTAACGGCCGATGCGAATATCAGCGATGCGAAGGCGTACCTCGCGTTTCTGGATGCGCAGCCACAGACAAACAAGAAGAAGAAGCTGGGAGTCCAGGGATACTGCATGGGAGGACCGCTGACGTTTCGCAGTGCGGCCATTGCCCCGGAGCGCGTAGGCGCGGCAGCAACCTTCCATGGTGGAGGCCTGGTGAGCGATAAGCCCGACAGCCCTCACCTGATGATTTCCAAGATGAAGGCCGAGGTTATATGCGCGGTGGCCGATAACGATGACAAGCGCGACCCCACCGCCAAGGACAAGCTCAAGGAAGCCTTCGCGGCAGCGCATCTGAAGGCCACTGTGGAGGTTTACGAGGGCTGCAGTCACGGCTGGACTGTGCGCGGCAGCCAGGTCTACAACGAGCAAGGGGCCGAGAAGGCCTGGGCGGAGTTGCTGGCGCTTTACAAGCGAAACCTCGAATGAGAACAGTGAACAGTGAACAGTGAACAGTGAACAGTGATTGGATGCGAGTAGTGACCTCACCAAGGCACCGATTTTCGATGCGGGCACTTTGGCGGCAATCCCGCAGCGTGTGGGATCTTTCTTGAATTATTGATTGATGTTCGACCGTTGCGGGAAGTGATCGAAGCCAAACTTCGAGATAATTGGAAAGTAACTTCCGGATAGTCCACCAACCGACCTGAACTCGTGACCGGCTCATTTGCCGAACCAACTGTTACCATCAAAAGTCGTGTGAGATCAAGGCCAGCCTTCTGGTTCCATGGTGCTTTAGCCAAGTCTTCAAATGGGTGATGAGATGTTGAGGAAGAGTGTGCCGCCTGAGAAGCCTGTTCCAGCGGTCGTGGACGAACAAGTGAAAGAGACGACATTTGAGGCGGTCGCCAGCATTTGCTCGGTGCTAGTGGTGGGCCTGTTCATTCTCACATTGCTGGGTCAGAACATGGTAATTCCTTCGGGATCGATGGAGAAGACCCTGTTGGTGGGCGACCACCTGTTGGTTGACCGCATCACGCTGGCCCCACCGGCCAAGTGGATGCCACTGGTTCACTACCGCGAACCGCAACGCGGCGATATGATGGTGTTTCTCAAGCCCGTTGCAGACCCGGATAAAGACGGGAACCCGACTTACCCGTTTCTGGTGAAACGGCTGGTGGGTATTGGCGGCGATCATATTCATCTGCGCAACGGCATCATCATTCTTAATGGTGTGGCCCAAAGCGAACCATACGCTCAACCAACAATACCTGAGAACCATTCCAACTTTCTGGACGAGTTTCCCTCCGTGCCGCCCGACCCCGAACCCGGCAATTTCATCACCGAGGCTTGGACAGTCGACATTGCCAAGCACATTGAGAATGGGGATCTAGTGGTTCCAAACGGCATGTACTTCATGATGGGCGACAACAGGCATAATAGCGCCGATTCGCGCTTCTGGGGCTTTGTGCCGCGAGAAAATATTGTAGGCCGGCCGTTGCTCAACTACTGGTCGTTCAAGACACCGAATGACCAGGAGCAGAAGACGGGGATTGGCGACAATCTGGCATGGATGGGCCATGTGGTGTTGCACTTCGTGAGCGACACGCGCTGGAAGCGGACGCTGCATCCCGTGCGCTGATGCGGTCAGTCACTTCTTGTGTCCGCTTGTCGAGTTGTTATCGAATACCCGCCGATAGGGAAACAACTTCGGATTTCGCCGATACTTCGCCGCTCCGTCGAGTAAGGTGCGTATTGCCCACAATTCGCCCGGAACCCCGGTTTCCTCGAATCGGGAAATGGTAGTCTTCGATCACTCACTCATAACCGCCGCTGATCGCAAAGCATCTCCAACCCCATCGTTGTATCCTGAGCCCGGAGATACTCGCGCATGCCGAAAATAGTCAATTCCCGCTGCGTATTGGCGGTCCGAAATCTTGAGATATCCTCGCGCTACTATATCGACATCCTCGGCTTCAGCCAGGATCCGATCGACGCCGCTGGTTGGAGTTTCCTTACGCGCGATGCTTTCCGAGTCATGCTCGGGGAATGCGCCGACGAGAAACCAGCGGGTGAACTCGCAAACCACTCCTACTTCGCTTACTGGAACGTCGTAGGTGTCGACGACCTTTACCGAGAGTTCGAAGCAAAGGGTGCGCTGCTCACATCGAGGCCAACAAACAAACCATGGGGCCTCAGAGAATTCGGCCTCAGCACACCTGACGGCCATAGAATCGTGTGCGGCGAACTCCTCTGAATGAACAGTTCTGAAGAGACTCTCCAACTATGAGACCGAGAAGCGTGTTTCTGGTCGTATCACCGCCGATACTGAGACTACTCTCCAGTTTCGCCGTTGCTTCGTCGTGCAGGTAGTTTGTGTGCGAATTGTCCACGAGAACGAAGCGGCATAAGAAGGATCAAATCCACCGCAGAACTGAAGGTATTTCTATTCGATGAATTGTTCGCATTCTATAAAGCCGCACAGCTAGCTCCAGCCAGGTCCTATTAAAGCCCGCACACTCTGCGCCAAGGATTAACGCGCTGGAGTTCGCAGCACAGCCAACCCCTCACCACGATCACACAGATCACACAAAGGTGGTTCTGCCCAAATTCCAATGCCCTCGTGCGCCGAATGCTCACCTCGATGTCACTTCGACTGTTGACCGCATCAACCTCACAATAAAAACCCCGTAAACCCCGACGCTCGGACCACATCAAAATGACAAGGCCTCAAAGAAAGCAATATTGAAGATATCGAGACCTAGGAGCTGTGATACGGAGCCTCATTCGCTGGACTCTCATCGTGAAAGTTAGATCGTTCAACAACACATTACGGCAGCAAAACCCCGGGGCGGGAAGCTATCCCCGATTATGGAGGCCAAGCATGGTGACTTTACCGGGCAGACAACTTCGAATCTCCGTCGTGGATGACGAGGTTCTCATTGCTTCGAGCCTTGCGACGGTTTTGCGCAATCAGGGCTTCGATGTCAGCTTTTTCATTGAGTCCCTTCAGGCTCTCCAGTCTGCTCGGTACTATGCCCCAGACCTCCTCATTTCGGAAGTATCGATGCCCGTGCTTTCAGGGATCGACTTGGCGATTCAAGTGCAGAAACACTGCCGGAATTGCAAAGTTCTCCTGTACTCTGGACAACCCGACATCACTAATCTGCTTAAAACCAGCCGGGCTAACGGGCACAATTTTGAGGTTCTCCCGAAGCCGATTCACCCAGCTGAATTGCTGGCAAAGATTCAGTCCACCCTGGGGCTAGCCTCATTGCCAAAATGCGCCTAGGCCTAGCACGTCTTGCCTTATCCCAATTGGTCGCTGTGGATGGGCAACACCGCCATTGCTCAAAGGAACTCGCCACAACACACTGCGACCCCAACTCGGCGAAACGGGGATGCGGTTTCAGCGCATTCCGGTCGGATAACGCCAACTCGTAACCGCCAACTCGGAAATTACTTGAAATCCGCTTGCGACCAGGTGCGCCCGTCCGTACCGCGTTGCACGATCGTCGTTTTCAGTTCCCCATTACTGCTGGATCGAACAGCAGGGGAAAGAACCGCCCCTCCATCTTCTGCCCTTTCGGA